>NZ_UBIZ01000478.1:0-44075 GCF_900465275.1 Parafrankia sp. Ea1.12
ACCGGGGGGTGGGTGCTGCGGGCCCGGGGAGGGCGCACCCCACGAGCCGGGCTGTTCCGGTCCGGGCGTGCCGGGAGGGGTCTGACCGGCTCCGTCCGTCATCGTGGTCTCCCTGTACTAGTTGCCGTCCCGTGTCGACCAACGTTCCTGGCGACCGCATCGTTGCAGACCGAGTACGGACACCTCCCGACCGGGCGCCCTGTCGACGCGGGGCGATCGCCCGCCGCCGGCCCGGCGACGGGCCACCGCCGTGCCGGGCGGACGCGCAGGTCTGGCAGACGGGCCGGTCCGGATGCGCCGGGCGTCGTCGATGTGCGCCGGGTGCCGCTGATGCCGGCGTGGCCGGTGCGGCGCAGCGGGCAGTTCATGGCCCCGTGCCCCGTGCCCCGTGTCCCGTGTCCCGTGTCCCGTGCCGGGTGCCGGTCTGGCCGGGTCCGGCCCGCGTCGTCCACAGCCGCCGCGTGCGGTGCTGTCTGTCCACAACTCGGGTCCGGCGATGGCGAAGCCGGTCGATCACCGGTCATTCTCGTCCGGTGACCCGCTTCCGCCACCTCGCCGAGGCCCTGACGATCCTCGCGGATCTCGTGCTGCCGCGCGCCTGCGCGGGCTGCGGCCGGCCCGGCGAGGCCGCCTGTGCGCGTTGCGCGGCGGCCCTGGCGGGTCCCCCAGTTCTCGCCGCCCCGGGTCCCACGGCCAGCCCGGGGCGGCGAGGCCACCATCCGGCCAGCCACTCCCAGCGGCCCGGCCGGCCACGTGGTCCCTCGTTACAGCCGGCGCTCCGGCCGGCGATGCCCCCAGCCTTCGCGGCGGCCTCGTACACCGGTGCCGCCCGGGTCCTTCTGCTCTCCTACAAGGAGCGTGGGCGGGTCGACCTCGCTGCCGTGCTGGGCCAGGCGCTCGCGCGGGCGGTGGCGGCCGCGCTGGTGGCGGCCGCGCCCGGCGGTCGCCGGCCCCCACCGGTACTTCTCGTCCCGGTCCCGACGACGGCCGCGGCGCGGCGGCGCCGAGGGGTCGACCACGTCGCCCGGCTCGCGGCGGTCGCCGCCCGGTCCCTCGCCCACCGCGGGCTCCGGGCGCGGGTTAGCGCGGCGCTACGGGTGTCGCGGCCCGGAGCCGACCAGGCCGGCCTCGGGGCGGCGGCACGGTCACGCAACCGTTCGGGGGCGTTCGCGCTGCGCACCGGCGTGCCTTCGCCGCGTCCCTGGGAGATCACGGTCGTCGTGGACGACATCGTCACCACCGGTGCGACTGTCCGGGAGGCGGTGCGCGCGCTGCGCGCGGGCGGCTGGGCGCCGGCGGCCGGCGCGGCGGTGGCCGCCACACCGCTCCAGCACGGGCGCGACGCGCCATCCTTCGGGATTGCCCGCCGTCCGGGCGGTGGAAGGGGGACACTGGGCGCGAGCGCTCCGCCCCCGGAGCCGACGGCGACAAGCTGATGCCGGCAATGACCGTCACTGCTCGGCGCGGTGCCGTCGTCCTGGACGAGGTCGGCGTGCGGCCCACCGTCGCGACGCGACGGACGCGGCGCACGGCCCCCCGTCCCGGGCCGCCGTCCCGGGGCTGCCGGCCCGGTCGAGGAGCGCGCGAGGCGGGGCCTTCGGAACGCGCCGACCGGCTTCACGGCGCGGCCGGCCGCTCCCAGGATGCCGGTCCGGAATCTCCCGATATTGGTAGGGCCGTTCCGGCATAGACCCGACCGGCGAGGGGAAGGAGCCGAGCGAGGCGGGTCGGTGGAAACACCGCCGATGCCGTGGTCACCGGACAGCGAGGCGCGCCCATGGAAGGAGCCGTCCGGCAGCGCCAGAAGCCAGCACCAGCTGATTTGCAACCAGGTACTGCACCAGGAACGTTGACAACCTACGGCGGCACACGAGGTGACCTCGGCACGCCGAGGTCAGCCATCGACGGCCGCCCGAGGTACCGACTCGCCGGTCGCGTCGATCCCGCACGGATCGGCCGGCCGGGCCAGGTGAACGGGAGGTGGATCGCGTGGACATCGTGGTCAAGGGCAGGCACACCGCGGTTCCGGAACGGTTCCGCAGGCATGTCCAGGCCAAACTCGCGAAGCTCGAGCGGCTCGACTCCAAGGTCATGCTGGTCGACGTCGAACTCTCCAAGGAACACAACCCTCGGCTGTCGGACACCTGCGACCGTGTCGAGCTCACCGTGTATTCGCGGGGCCCGGTGATCCGTGCGGAGGCCGCCGCGGCCGACGCCTACGCCGCGCTCGACCGCGCTACCGCCAAGCTGGCGGAGCGCCTGCGCCGCGCTTCGGACCGGCGGGTCCGCCACCACGCCAACCACGCGGGTGCGAACCACCCGGTTCCCGGCTGGGCGGGTGCCGTCCCGGACATCCCCGCCGTCCCGACCGGCCGCCAGCCGGAGACGGACACCGCCGGCCCGCCGGTCCCGGGCGCCGAGGACGGCGCGGCGGGCCTCGCCGCCGTCGGATCCGAGACCCGCGCGAAGCGGCCGAGCTGGTCGACGGCCGACGATGGCGACGGCGACGATTCCGACTACTCGCCGATGGTGGTACGCGAGAAGACCCACGCGG
This sequence comes from Parafrankia sp. Ea1.12, assembly GCF_900465275.1. Taxonomy (NCBI): domain Bacteria; kingdom Bacillati; phylum Actinomycetota; class Actinomycetes; order Frankiales; family Frankiaceae; genus Parafrankia; species Parafrankia sp. Ea1.12. The sequence continues at coordinate 2,555 of NZ_UBIZ01000478.1, forward strand.
CCGCGCCCATGACGCTCGACGACGCCCTGTCGAACATGGAGCTCGTGGGGCACGACTTCTACCTTTTCCTCGATGCCGCTAGCGGCCTGCCCAGCGTCGTGTACCGCCGATGCGGCTACGACTACGGCGTCATCCGGCTCGAGGGAGCGGCCGGAGACAGCATGATCGGCGCCCGGGAACGAACGGCGGCGGTCATTTCCGCCGTGTGACGGTCGATCCCCCCTGCCGGCGTGGGACCATTTGCCTTGGGTGTCGGACTCCCGGCATCGGTGCACACGGCACGTTCCACGGGTTGTGCCCCCGGCGTCGCGACGCCGGGGGCACAACCCCGCGGGAGCGGTTCCAGGGGAGGTCGGAGATGACGGTGGACGAGCAGCGTTCCGAGGAGGCGCTGCGTACGCCATCGGAGGCGAATCCCATCCGGGTGCTCATCGTTGACGACCATGCCCTGTTCCGGCGCGGCCTGGAGATGGTCCTGGCGCAGGAGGTCGACATCGAGGTCGTCGGTGAGGCCGCCGACGGGGCGGAGGCGGTCACGATGGCCGCCGAGATGGCGCCGGACATCGTCCTGATGGATGTCCGCATGCCCAGGCGCGGTGGGATCGACGCCACGAGCGCCATCAAGGAGAAGGTGCCCAGCGCGAAGATCGTGATGCTCACGATAAGTGACGAGGAAGCCGACCTCTTTGACGCCATCAAGGCCGGCGCCATGGGCTACCTCCTCAAGGAGATCTCGATCGACGAGGTCGCCGCGGACATTCGGGCGGTCTACAACGGCCAGAGCCTCATCAGCCCGTCCATGGCCTCCAAGCTGCTCAGCGAGTTCGCAGCCATGATCAAGACGAAGGACGACCGCCCGCAGCTCCCGACACCGCGGCTGACCGACCGGGAGATGGAGGTCCTCCGCCTGGTCGCCAAGGGGCTGAACAACCGGGACATCGCCAAGCAGCTCTACATCAGCGAGAACACGGTGAAGAACCACATCCGGAACATCCTGGAGAAGCTCCAGCTCCACTCCCGGATGGAGGCGGTGGTGTACGCGGTGCGGGAGAAGTTGCTCGAGATCACCTGACGGCCTCGCGCCCGGCGGGCCCGCGGTCGGTGTCCGCCGAGCCGCGCGGCGGCGGTCAGCCGGATCCGTTGGCGAGCCGCAGGGCGGCGGTCAGACGGGCGGGTCCGTGGCGAGCCGGGTGCCGATCCAGCAGTCGTGGCGGACGCCGTCCCCCAGGACGATCGCGCTGCGCAGCGTGCCGTCGAGGGTGAACCCGAGCTTCTCCGCCACCCGGCGGGAGGCGTGGTTTCCGACCGCCGCGCGCCACTCGACGCGTTCCAGCCCAAGGGCGCCGAACCCCCAACGCAGCAGCGCCGCCGCCGCCCGGGTGGCCACGCCCTGGCCGCGGGCGTCGGCGGCGCACCAGTAGGAGATCTCCGCGTCCCCCTCGTCGGTCAGGTCCTGCAGGGCCACCGATGCCAGGAGCGCTTCGGTGGTGGCGTCGACGACGGCCAGCGGCGTGCCCGTCGCCGTCGCCCACGCCTCCGGCGCCTGCCGGCAGACGAAGTCCTCCGCGTGGTCTCTCGTGTAGGGAACGGGGACCCGCGTCCATCGCGGAATCTCGGGATCCTGACAGGCCCCGCACACGGCGTCGACGTCCGAGGCCTTCCAGGGACGTAGGTGCAGCGCACCCGCGGTGATCTCGACGGGCTCGAGCGGAATCCGCTGGACGGCGCGCTCTGCGCCCGGCCCAGGCCGGCGCGCGGGGGGCAGCCAGGGGCCGGGGACGGGGCCGGGACCGGATCCGGTGTCGGAACGCATACCGCCACGATGCCAGCACCCCGGGCCGCGGCGGCGTGCTCGCGGTCCGCCGTCGCCACCCGATTCGGTGGTGGGCGCGAGACGTTTCCGACGATGGCCGGGGGCCACGGCGCGCGTTGCCAGGCCGGGCACGGGCGCCGCCGCTCGGTCGTTGTGTACTCGCGGGGGAGGGAGACGCCGCGGCGACCTGGGCGCGGTGCGCGGCTCCCGATCCCGGCGCGCCGCCGCCGGTCCGAGGACGGGCCGTGGGTGGCGATCGAGGGGCTAGCATCTTGGTTGTCGGTGAGCCTCGCCGACATGCCTGCCGGAGGAGTTTCGCCGTGGTTCTAGACAAGATCTTGCGTGCCGGTGAGGGCCGGATTCTGCGCAAGCTCAAGGCGATCGCCGAGCAGGTGAACCTCATCGAGGACGACTTCACCGGTCTGACCGACGCCGAGCTGCGCGGGATGACCGACGAGTTCCGCCAGCGCCTGGCCAGCGAAGAGGAAACCCTCGACTCGTTGCTGCCCGAGGCGTTCGCGGCGGTGCGCGAGGCGGCGCGGCGCACGCTCGGCCAGCGCCATTTCGACGTCCAGATCATGGGCGGCGCGGCGCTGCACCTGGGCAACATCGCCGAGATGAAGACCGGTGAGGGCAAGACCCTGGTCTCCACGCTGCCGTCCTACCTGAACGCCCTGAGCGGCAACGGCGTCCACATCGTCACGGTGAACGACTACCTGGCCCAGCGCGACGCCGAGAACATGGGCCGTGTCCACCGCTTCCTCGGCCTCACGGTCGGTGTCATCCATCCCCAGATGCCGCCGTCGGTGCGCCGCCAGCAGTACCGGTGCGACATCACCTACGGCACGAACAACGAGTTCGGGTTCGACTATCTGCGCGACAACATGTCCTGGAGCGCCGAGGAACTGGTCCAGCGCGGCCATCACTTCGCCGTCGTGGACGAGGTCGACTCCATCCTCATCGACGAGGCACGTACGCCCCTGATCATCAGCGGCCCGGCCGACAACCCGACCCGCTGGTACACCGAGTTCTCGCGGATCGCCCCCCTGCTCGAGCGGGACGTCGACTACGAGGTCGAGGAGGGCAAGCGGACGGTCTCGATCAGCGAGGTCGGCGTGGAGAAGGTCGAGGACCAGCTCGGCATCGAGAACCTGTACGAGTCGGTGAACACCCCCCTCGTCGGTTACCTCAACAACGCGCTGAAGGCCAAGGAGCTCTACAAGCGAGACAAGGACTACATCGTCACCGACGGTGAGGTCCTCATTGTCGACGAGTTCACCGGTCGCGTCCTGCACGGCCGCCGTTACAGCGAGGGAATGCACCAGGCGATCGAGGCCAAGGAGAAGGTCGAGATCAAGCAGGAGAACCAGACCCTGGCGACGATCACTCTCCAGAACTACTTCCGGCTCTACGACAAGCTGTCCGGAATGACCGGTACGGCCATGACGGAGGCCGCCGAGTTCCACCAGATCTACGCCCTCGGCGTGGTGCCGATCCCGACCAACAAGCCGATGGCTCGCATGGACCAGGCCGACGTCGTCTACAAGACCGAGATCGCGAAGTTCGACGCGGTCGTGGAGGACATCGCCGAGCGGCACGAGAACGGTCAGCCCGTCCTGGTCGGCACGACCAGCGTGGAGAAGTCGGAGTACCTGTCCAAGCAGCTCACCAAACGCGGTGTCCGGCACGAGGTGCTGAACGCCAAACACCACGAGCGCGAGGCGATGATCATCGGCGAGGCGGGCCGGCGCGGCGCGGTCACCGTGGCGACGAACATGGCCGGCCGAGGCACCGACATCATGCTCGGCGGCAACCCCGAGTTCATCGCCCAGACGGAGCTTCGCCAGCGCGGCCTGTCTCCGATCGACACCCCGGACGACTACGAGGCGGCCTGGCCCGAGGCGCTGGAGAAGGCCCGTGCGTCGGTCAAGGCCGAGCACGAGGAAGTCGTCAACGCCGGTGGCCTCTATGTGCTCGGCACCGAGCGGCACGAGTCCCGCCGGATCGACAACCAGCTGCGCGGCCGTGCCGGCCGTCAGGGCGACCGCGGCGAGTCCCGGTTCTACCTCTCCCTCGGTGACGACCTCATGCGGTTGTTCAACGCCGCGGCGGTCGAGGGCATCATGGACCGCCTCAACATCCCGGACGACGTCCCGATCGAGTCCAAGATCGTGACTCGCGCGATCCGTTCCGCGCAGACCCAGGTCGAGGGCCAGAACTTCGAGATCCGCAAGAACGTCCTCAAGTACGACGAAGTCATGAACAAGCAGCGCACCGTGATCTACGAGGAGCGCCGCAAGGTCCTGGAGGGCGCCGACCTGCACGAGCAGGTTCGCCACTTCGTTGATGACACCGTCGAGGGCTATGTGCGCGGCGCGACGGCCGACGGGTACCCGGAGGAGTGGGACCTCGAAACCCTCTGGTCGGGCCTGGGCCTGCTCTACCCGGTCGGCGTCGACGCACCGGGCACCGACGACCGCGAGGGGCTGACCTCCGACCTTCTGCTCGAGGATCTTCAGGCGGACGCGCAGGACGCCTACGACCGGCGTGAGGCCGACCTCGGCGACAAGCCGGACGGCGAGGCCGTCATGCGTGAGCTGGAGCGCCGGGTGGTGCTCGCGGTACTCGACCGCAAGTGGCGTGAGCACCTCTACGAGATGGACTACCTGCAGGAGGGCATCGGCCTGCGGGCGATGGGGCAGCGAGACCCGGTCGTGGAGTACCAGCGCGAGGGCTTCGACATGTTCCAGACGATGATGGAGGGCATCAAGGAGGAGTCGGTCCGCCTCCTGTTCAACGTCGAGGTGCAGGTAGCGGGGCGGGACACCGACCAGAGCGGCACCGCGCCCGAAGGAGCGCCCGCGGCCCCGGCCGGCACGACGCCCACGCCGGCCGCCCCGGCCGAGCGCGGCTCCGTGTCCGTCGGCGCGGTGCCGCCGGTCACCCCGGCCGCGCCCGCACCGGCGCAGCCCGCGCGGACCGCTCCCGAGCCTCCGCCGGCCCCGGTGCCGGCGTCCCCGCCGCCCGTCTTCGTCAAGGGCCTCGAACCGCACCGCCCGACCGGCGGACTGCGTTACACGGCGCCGTCCGTCGACGGCGGCTCGTCCACGGTGACGACCGTCGACAACGGGTCCGAGCTGTCCCGTGCCGGCGGTGGTGGGCCGCGCTCGGCCGGCGGCGGCGTGTCCCGCGGCGCTGGCGAGGGCGGAACGGCCCGCCCGGCACGCAACGCGCCCTGCCCCTGCGGCTCGGGGCGGAAGTACAAGCGCTGCCACGGCGATCCGGCCCGCCGCAACGACTGACGGAACCACCGGAAAGCCAGAGGTGGGGCGGGTGCGTCGCCGGAGCTCTCCGCCCCGCCTCTGGCCGGTTGGCTGAGCTGGCCGGTTGGCTGAGCTGGAGAATCAGCCGAGCTGGAGGGTCGTCACCTGCCAGCGGCCGGCCGCGTGCTCCATCCGCAGCGCGAGCGCCCGCACCCTGGGACCCCTGCTGACCACGGCGCTGACCTCCGCGACCCCGGGCAGCGGCTCGCTGACCCGCACGCTGCGCACCTGAGAAGGCTGGCGGGTGGCCAGGGACGAGGCCGTCCGCTGGAAGTCGCTCTGCAGGGCGGCCGTGCTCCAGGGGGCCAGATGCGCGGCCGGGCGGGCTCCGGACAACACCTCGACGATCACTCGTACGACGACGGCCGCGGTCCGGCGCGGGTCCGGTGACGTCCCCGGGCCCGTCGGTGCCCGTGCCGCGAGCCGCGGTGCCACCGCGGCGGCGGTGGCGCCGTCCGCCGCGGTGGCACCGTCCGCCGACTGGCGCGCCGGCGTGCGGGTCGTTCGGGCGGGCCGCGGCCACGGGAGGGTCCGTTGGTCCGGCAGAAGGTGGCGGGCGGCGCCGCGTTCGGCGCGGGACACCGTCCTGACCGGCGCGCCCATGGCGGTCGACGGGGCGTTTGGCGTGGTGGTCGGCGCCGCTACTCGTGAATACCGGGCACCCGCGGACCGGTCGGTTCCCGGGGCTCGCCCGGCCGGCGCGGTCTGCTCGGGTGAGACGGTTTCGTCGTCGTAGGGCGGGTCGATGGGACGCACGGGCATCAACCGGGGCGTTGTGGCGACATGGGGACGCAGGCGACGGGGCAGGGTCAGGGCGGTCGTCGCGGTCACGGCGGACCTTTCGGGGGATGGTGGGGCGTCATCGCCCAGGCACCGAGGGACCTGGGCCGGGCAGGTGGCTGTAGCCGGGGTCAGGGACTGGGCGGCGGCAGGAGCCGCTGGCCGGGAAGAAGAAGATCCGGGTCGGGCCCGATCACGTCGGCGTTCGCCGACCACCAGCGCGGCCACTCGGCCGCGATCTGATCGGTCGTGGCGGTAGGCCCGAGGTGACGGGCGACGATCGTCCACAGGCTGTCTCCGCGCAGCACGACGACCTCCGCGGCCGCGCCCGGATTCGTCGGGGGAGTGCCCGGGGATGCGCCGGGCGCCGTGCCCGGCGTGCCCGTGCCGAGCGGCGCGGAGGGCACGAGGGGATCACCCCCGCCGTTGCCGGAAGGCGCGGAAGCACTGGGCGCTGCGGCGGCGGGCGTCGGAGCGGTGGTGCTCGGCGCACTGGGGGCCGGTGCACCTGGGGTCGGGTTTGTGGGCCGTGGCGTGCTGGCGCTGGACGGCTGGCCGGCCTGGCCCGGCTGATCGGTGTGCTCGGCCCGGTCGGGATGGCCGAGGAAGGGCCATCCGCGCGCGGTCGCCGTGGCCGATCGGTCCGTGGGCGCGGCGCCGGGGTCAGGGGCGGCCGTGGCGGGATCCGGCGGCTGCTGCGCACGGGTGGGTGGATCGGCCGCGCTGACCGGGGTCATCGGCACGACCTGGACGTCGTCCGGCAGGCCACGCCCGGCGCCGGACGCCGCGTCGGGGTGGCCCAGGTAGGGCCAGCCGCGCTGGGACGCGGCCGGCCCGCCCGTCGGCCCGATAGCCGGGGCGCCCGCCGAAGCGTCCGCTGACACGCTCGCCGACGCCGTGGCGGCGGGCGGGCCGGTGGCGGCCGAAGCCGGGCTGGCGCCGAGAACGGGGCTGACGCTCGCGGCCACGAGGGTCACCCCGAGGCCGATTTCGACGATCCGGCGCACCGCGCTGGGCAGGACCCGGCGGGCGAGCGCGGCGAACACCCGGCCGGCCGCGCCCGGCAGCGCGGCCAGGACGCCGAGCACCACTCCGGCGCACAGCCACAGCAGGCAGATCCAGGCGATGATGCCGAGGCAGTTGGCGAACGCCAGCTCCGGCTCGTCGGCGAACCACGTGGGGATGTCGCCGGGGCTCGACGGCAGGTCCGTCAGCCGCGGGCCCAGCAGGATCAGCACCGCCGCGACACCGAGGGCGAGCACGGCGCTGCCCACCCTGGCGGCCGCGTCCCGCCGCGCCCCTGAGATCATCTTTGGTGACCGTCCGTCCGGGTATGGGAGCGGTGCCGGCCATGGGCGATGTACCGGCTGTGTCGGGGTACATCGCTCATGGGCGGCATGGCTGCTATCGGTAGCCATGTCGGCCTCCGGATTGGCTCGGGGTCAGGGAGCCGAACTACGGCAGAGGCCGTTTGGTTACGTTTGCTTGTGTAACCCGCCGAAAGGCGTATGTCAATCCGTCCTGCTTCGTCTGATCGGGGTCGTGACGGTTGACCTGTAGAAATGGAGGTTGGCGCCGCGATGCGCTGGGAGGACCTGTTCGCCGATCTTGAGCTGCAGTGGGAGGCCGTCGAGGCGGCCGAGCTCGAAGCGGAGATCGCTGACCGGACGCGGCGGGAGGCCGGTTACCTCCGGCTGCTCGACCGGTTGCGACCGGCGGTGGGCGCCGAGGTGAGATGCCTGCTGCGGGGCGGGCCGACGGCCGGCCCCGCAGCCGTCACCGGGCGGCTCACCGCGCTCGGGGTCGACTGGCTCCTGCTGTCCGAGTCCGGCCCGGCGGAGGTGCTGGTGCCGAGATCGTCGCTGCTCGCGGTGCGCGGCCTGCCGACGGTGTCGGCGCAGCCTGGGCACGAGGGCCGTCTCGCGGCCCGGCTCGACCTGCGCCACGTGCTGCGCGGCCTGGTGCGCGACCGGGCGGCCTGCGCGGTCGCCCTGCTCGGAGGCGGGCAGCTGACCGGGACGCTGCTGCGCGTTGGCGCGGACTTCGTCGAGCTCGCCGAACATCCGCTGGGCGAGTTCGCCCGCCGCGGCGAGGTGCGCTCCGGCTGGACGGTGCCCCTCGAGGGCCTCGCGTTCATCCGGCGCGGCTGAGCCCACGGCGACCGGCGCGGCTGAAACCCCGGCGACCGACGGCCGGACGTCCAGACGCCCGGCCCGGGTGCGGGTGTTCGGGGTGGTCAGTCCTCGGGCAGGGTCTCGTTGCGGCTCATCGGGTTGGCGGCCACGAAGGCGCGGGTCTGCTCGTACGCGCGTTGGATGTAGGCCTCGAGCTCGCTGCGCTCGACCCGCCACTGGCCCCGCCCGCCGATCTTGATGGCGGGCAGCTCACCGGAGCGAACGAGAGCGTACGTCTGGCTGGCAGAGATGTTGAGGATCTCTGCCACGTCGCTGAGCTGAAGGAAGCGGTCGTTCATCAACGCCTCCTCTCCGGTGACGGTCGGCGCGTCTTACCTGTGTATCAGACTTCCCGCCTCGCATCGCGTTCGAATGCCTCGGCTTGTGGATAACTGCTCGCGATACCGATCGGTGGGACCGGCAACCGGTACCGGCCGCCAGGCCCAGACGCGCGCGGCCGGCGGGCGACCTCCTTATGCCCGTCGCCGCCGCCGCGCATCGCCGGGGCCCAGCCAGGCGTCCTATGTGGGGAAAGGCCGTAACGCGGCGACGGTGACGGCTTGATGCTGTATCACCGTTTCGACTGGGTTCGGGATCGTCGGCCACGTACGCTCTGCGACCGGGGTGTGTTCTTCGGTGGCCGTCATAGGACGTCGCCGGCACGGCACATGCCGCCGCCGGTGAGGACGACCGTTGGTGAAGATCGCCGCGGGCGAGGAGTGAGGAGGGCCCGGTGACCGAGCTGACCGTCGCGCCGGCGCGACCGGAGCCGACCCCCCCGGTGCCGCCGTCACCCCCGGCGCGCAGGCTCGGGCGCCGCCGCTGGCGCGACTCGCGGCTGCTGATCGGCGTCCTGCTGGTGCTGGTGTCCGTCGTCGCCGGCGCGCGCCTGTTCGCGACCGCGGACCGGACCAGGCAGTGGGTGGTCGCCGCCGCCGACCTGCCGGCCGGCCACATCGTCGTCGACGGCGACCTGACCACGGCCACCGCCCACCTGGACGGCGCGACGTCGGACCGCTACTACCCCGGTGACCGTCGCAGCGAACTCCTGGGCGCCACCCTGGCCCGTCCGGTCAGCTCGGGCGAGCTCCTGAGCGGCGCCGACTTCGCCGGCGAGGGCGCCGCCGCGACCAGGCTCGTCCCGGTGATCGTCAAGGCCGGGCGGGTCCCCGACCTGTCCCCCGGCGATCACGTGGACGTCTTCGTGTACCAGCCGGGAGCCGCCGCGCCGCCCGAGACAGGCGGCGACCCGGCGCAGCCCGCGCAGGAGGGGCAGGCCGTGGCCGGCGCGGGCGTCGAGATCCAGGTGCTGCACGACGTCGAGTTCGTCGCGCAGGACAGGCTCAACAGCGGCGACCGGTCGCTGTCCCTGCGGGTTCCGGTGGATGACGCCATCCGGGCGGTGGCGGCGTCGCAGAGCGAGCGGGTCGACGTCGTGAAGCTGGAGCGGGACGCCCGCGGCGAGGTCGGATCGGGCGGCCCGTCCTCCGCTCCGGGGTACGGTCGGTGAGCCTGCCGATCCTGACCGCCGTCACCGACTCGGTGGTCGAGGCCGGCCTCGTCTCGGCGTTCGACCGTCGTGATCTCGGTGTGACGGTCGTCCGCCGGTGTGTCGACCTGCCCGATCTGCTTGCCGCCGCGACGACCGGGGCCGCCCGGGCCGCCCTGCTGTCGGCCGATCTGCGCCGCCTCGACAGGGACGCCCTGGTGCGGCTGGCGGCGTCCGGTGTGGCCGTCGTGGGCCTGATCGCGCCGGGGGACGAGGACGCCGACCGCCGGCTGCGCCAGCTCGGCGTCGTCGCGGTGATCCCGGCGGACGCGACCGCGGAGGCGGTGGCGGGTGCGGTCGTGGAGGCGTCGCGCGCGCTGGCCGACCTCGCCGGTCCGCCCGCGCTGCCTGCGGCGTTCAGCGAGCCGCTGATGGGTTTCGACCCACTCGCCCCGGCGGTGCCGGCGGCCGACCAGACCGAGGCCGGCGAGCCCGGTGAGGGCCGGGTGCTCGCGGTCTGGGGGCCGGTGGGCTCGCCGGGGCGCACGACGATCGCGCTGGGCCTGGCCGCCGAGCTCGCCGCTCTCGGCACCCCGACCCTGCTCATCGACGCGGATTCGTACGGCGGTTCGGTCGGCCAGCACGTCGGGCTGCTCGAGGAGGCGCCGGGCCTCGCGGCAGCCGCGCGCTCGGCGAACCAGGGCCTGCTGGACGTCCCTCGCCTGGCGGTGCTGTGTCGGGATCTCGGCGGCGGTCTGCGGGTGCTGCCGGGTATCTCGCGGCCGTCCCGCTGGCCGGAGCTGCGTCCCGCCTCCATCGAGACGGTGCTGGCGCTGTCGCGCCGGCTCGCGTCGTTCGTGATCGTCGACTGCGGCTTCTGCCTGGAGACGGACGAGGAGCTGTCGTTCGACACGGCCGCGCCGCGGCGCAACGGCGCCACACTGGCCGTGCTCGGCGCGGCCGACTCGGTGCTCGCCGTCGCGTCCGCGGAGCCGGTCGGGCTGGTTCGCTTCGTCCGTGGGCTGTCGGAGCTGCGGGAGGTGGTTCCGCACGTCGATCCGCTGATCGTGGTCAACAAGCTGCGGGGCTCGGTGGTGGGCGGTGACCCGCGTCGTGAGGTGTCGCGGGCGATGGCCCGGCACACCGGCCGCGAGCCGGTGGCGCTCGTCCCCTACGATCTGGCGGGCCTGGACGCGGCAGCCGCGTCCGGTCAGCTCCTGCGCGACATCGCCCCGGCATCGCCGGCCCGGCTTGCGGTGCGGGATCTGGCCGCGCTCCTGGCGGGGGTGTCCGGTTCGGGGCGGCGCCGGCGCTCCGCGCTGCGCCGCGCTCAGCGCTGACCGCTCCAGCCTGGCGTGCCCCAAGCCGGCGTGCCCCAGCCCGGCGCGCCTCAGGTCCGGCCCACTCGGCCCCGCCCGGCTCCTCGCGTGTCGTCCCGACACGCCCCGACGCGCCGGCCGTGGGCGGTCTCCGGAAGTCGTTCCTCCGGAGTGTGCCTAACTGGCATCACGAATCTCTCAGGTGACATTTGGCCCAGTCCGGGGGATTTCGTCCGTCCAGCTATGGCTGCTGTGACATTCGGTGGCCCTCGGCGGCGGCGGTCTGCGCCCGCTGCGGTTACGGGGAGCGATTCGGGGGCATCGAATTGTCGAACGGTTCCCCGCGAGTAGTGGCGAAGCCCTGGCATTGGGTGATAAGGGGGTTGGGAACCACGTCCAGCGGTGAGCGACCTGCTGCAAATCGTGCAAATCGTATCCAGCCTGAGTGGCGGACTCGCCGCGATCCGCATCAATGACCTGTCGGATGGTGAACCGTTGCTTTCGGGGACGTTAAGTTAGTGTGTGCGTGTAACGTCGCCACCCAGCTCAGCGTGGTGACGGGGGCACGTCGATGCTCGTTCGAGACGGCTGGGGGTGTGTCGGGTGAGCCGGGAGTACGCGAAGGCCGTGGGTGGTCGCCTGCGGGCAATCCGGATCCAGCAGGGGTTGTCGCTGCAGGGCGTCGAACAGAAGTCGCGCGGTCGGTGGAAGACCGCCGCGGTCGGCTCCTACGAGCGCGGCGACAGAATGATCAGCGTTCATCAGTTGTCGGAGCTCGCCGGTTTCTACGGTGTTCCGGTGTCAGCGCTCCTACCAAATGAGGATCAGCTGCCGCCGCGGGAACGCAGGCCCCGTACCGTGCTGAATCTGGAGAAGCTCGCCGAGGCGCCGCCCGATTCGTCCGCACTGGTACGCAGATGGGTCGCGCAGATTCAGCGCCAGCGCGACGACTACGCCGGGCATGTGCTGTCGATCCGAGACGGCGACGTCCGGGCCCTGGCCCTGCTGCACGACACGACGCCACAGGAGTTCGCCGAGCGGCTGCGGGCCTGGGGAGTGCTCGAGACCAGCTTCCCCGAGGAGAGCGAGCCGCCGGAGTAGGCATCGCGGCGCCGGCCACGGCACCCCGCGTCGACGCGGGCCGGGGCGGGCTGCGGGCCGGCACAACTGCCGGGCCGGCCCGGTTGTACCTGATGGGGCGCGGACGGCCCGCGCGCGGGAGCGGCGACATCGGTGTCGTACGCGCACCACGACCCGTGTGCGTGGCCGGGTGCACCGCGTCGGGAGGTGACGCAATGCCGAGGAAGCGGGCTTCGCGCAGGGGGCTGGTGCTTGGCGCCGGCGGAGTGCTCGGCTCAGCCTGGATGATCGGCGCACTGTGGGCCGTCGAGTCCGAACAGGCCATCGACGTCCGGGATCACGACCTGGTACTCGGGACATCCGCCGGATCGGTCATCGCGGCGCTGCTCGGCCTGGGGGTCGGCGCGGACGTGATGGTCAATTCCGAGCGTGGGATCTTCGAGCCGGGCTACCCCGTGCTGGACTACCGCGATCTCGGAGCGTCCCTGCCGCCCAGGCCGCGGATGCGGATGGGCTCGCCGCGGCTGCTGACCACGACCGCTCTGCATCCCCGCCAAGCGACGCCGATGGTCGCGCTGGCGGCGCTGCTCCCGCAGGGCCGTGGCCAGATCGCCGCGATCGGTGATCTCGTGACCGAGACGGCCGCCCGGATCGAGCATCCGCTGGACGCGCTGGCCGCCAAGCGCTCGGCCGCGGTGCCCCCCGGCGCGGGCCGGGGACGTCAGCCCGTCTCGTTGGCGGCGAACGGCTGGCCGCGGTCCCCCCGGCTGCGCGTCGTCGCGATGGACTTCGACTCGGGCGGCAGGGTGCTCTTCGGTTCCCCGGACGCGCCGCGGGCGGCCCTGCCCGACTCGGTGATGGCCTCGTGCGCCATCCCCGGCTGGTACGCGCCGGTCAAGATCGCCGGCCGGCGCTTCGTGGACGGCGGCACCAGATCACCGGCGTCCCTGGACCTGCTGGTCGAGGAGGAACTGGACGAGGTGCTCGTGCTCGCGCCGGCCTGCTCCTTCGACAGTGACCGCCCGCGTGGCGCCATCGCCCGGGTGGAGCGGCAGGTGCGCCGGGCCGCGACGCGACGGCTGGCCCGCGAGATCGAGCTGCTGGAGGCTGCCGGCACCCGGGTGACAGCGCTGTGCCCGGGTCCGGAGGATCTAGAAGTGATCGGCGGGAACGTCATGGACCTGACACGCCGCGCGGAGGTGTTCGAGACCTCGCTGCGAACCTCGGCCGCCGCCCTGCGAACCGCGCTCGGCGCCGACACGCGCCCCACCCGTCCCATCCGCGCCACGCGGGCGGCGGGAACAGCGACGGCGGGAACAACGGCTGGCCCGGGTGACTCCGGTGCCACCGCGAGCGGTCCGGGACGTCGCGCCGGTGGCCGGGAGGCACTTGGCCGCGCGGCGGCGACCACCGCCGCGGACCAGAAGGCGGACCTCGGTCTGGTCGGCTGACAGCGGGTTGCCACACTGGGCACATGCGTGTCTACCTTCCCTCAACGCTGACGGCCGCCCGCGCGGTGCTGCACGAGCGGAAGGTGCCACCCGGCATGGCGTTCGCGGTCACTCCCGCCGTGCGGGAGTGGTACAGCCAGTCCGACGTCGAGGAGATGGAGTTCGCGGCGCTGCAGGACGCGGCCCGGGCGAGCCTGCGGCTGCTCGACGCCGACCCCGAGTCGCCGCCGCGGCGTTTCGTCTTCGCCGCGGACGTCGACGAGCGGCTGGTGCGCGTTCGCGACGACCTGGATCGAGGCGCGGTCGAGGTCCTCGAGTCGGTGCCGCTGGCCGCCGTCCGGGCCGTTCACTCCGACGACCCGTCGGACGCCGAGGCCCAGGCCGCGGTGCGGGCCGCCGTCGCGGCCGTGCTGGAGGCCGACCTCGGCAGCGACGACGCGGCCTTCGTCGTCGACGGCGCGGAGGGGTTCGAGCTCCTCTGGTTCGCGACGCAGGAGCTGCCGGACCTGCTCTGACCGGGCCCGCGGGCCCGCGTACACCCAACACCCACGCCTAACACCCACGCAGGACGTCGTTGCGGGACGAGCCGGAGTCGGCGTGATGACAATCGGGCAACAACCAAGAGGCGATGTTTGTCGTTGGATTGATGTAGAGAAGATGAGTTGACGAGATCTGTTGGTCGGGCGTTGTCGTAAGTGGGTGACGAGGCGGCGGGTCTGAGGTGACTTGTCGTCCTCACGTTGCCCATGACTCCCCGCGGCGGGCATCGATCAACGCACCGAATAGTGTTGTTGCTGAGCTGGTTGCTCACCCAATAGCTCGTCTTGCGGAGCGTGTGCATGGTCCGGTTTCGGCTGGTCCGTCGCGTGTTCCGCGGCTTCCCCGGGGTCGACGTGGGCGTTCCGTCGTGCGTTCCTTGATCTCGGTGCATCTGTGGCGTGACGTAGGAGGCTGGTGAACCGTGCTCTATCTCGCTGGGCAGATTCTGGTATTCGTGCTGCTGGCGATGATCGTCGGTGCGGCGCTCGCCTGGGTCTTCCTCGCCGCGCCGGTTCGGCGCCAGCAGGCCGCGCAGGCCCGTGCGGCCAGGGCGGCCCGGGCGCGGGCCGCTCGGGGCGAGTCGGCAGGAGGGGGCGCCACCTCGGCCTCCACCCCCGGTCGATCCGGCGGCGCGCCCGCGCGTGATCCCGGCGTCGACAGCGACCGGGGCGCGCGCCACCCCGACCTCGTTGCAGCCGACCCTGTGACCGAGACGAATGCCGGGTTCGGGCAGCCTCTCGACGACGACACCTGGCCGCCGCTGGCGCCCAGGGTCGAACAAGCGGATCTCGCCGACCTGATGGCGCGCCTGGGTGACCAGGAGGAGCGGTGGGCCGCGGAGAAGGCGAGCCTGACGGCCCGGCTCGCCGCCGCGGAACAGCAGGCCATCGAGTCCGAGCAGCGAGTCGCGGCGGCCGAGTACCAGGTCGCGATCGCGCAGGCGCGGATCGGTGAGATCGAAGCGGCGCTGCACGCGGCACCGGCCGTCGACGCGGGCACCGCCGGCGTCGCCCAGCCGGAGGACGCCCCCGTCACCCCGGACGCAGCCGCACTCGCCGACCACGGTGATGTCACAACTGTCGCCGACCTTGCCCGGGAGACGGTCAGGCTGCGTGAGCAACTGGAGGAGGCGGAGTCGCGCGCGGCCCGGTTCTCCTCCCGGCTCGCCATGGTCCGCACCGACGCGGAGGCGGCGCAGCGGCAGGTCGCGACGATGAGCACCCGCCTCGACCGGCACCAGGCCGAGTGGGCGGCAGAGCGGATCAAGCTCCTCGCCCGGATCGCCGAGGCCGAGGAGACTCGGCCGGCGGCATCGCTCCCCCCGGTATCCGTTGATGAGCCCGAGGCCATCGCAACGGTCGAGCCCGTTCAGGCCGAGAGCGAGACGGACCAGGTCGCGGACGAGCCGAAGGAGGTCTACGCGGTGCACGAGGCGCCGGCCGAGCAGGAACTGACCGAGCAGGAACTGACCGAGCAGGAGCCGGTCGAGGTCGAGCCGGTTGAGGTGGAGCCGACCGAGGAGGAGCCGGCATCATCCTCGGTCGAGCTCACCTGGGCCAGGGAGTCGATCGAGGCGGAGCACCTGACCTCCACGGGGCCCGGAGCCTTCGAGGCCGGCCCGTTCGTCCATGTCATCCCGGGGTCCCGTGACGACGACCTCGAACTGATCGGCGCGGCGCTGGTCGGCGCCGCGGCCTCCGCGGGCGTCACCGGGCGCCCGGCGGTGGGCACGCTCGCCGGCGGATGGAACGCGGGTCCCGAGTCGGCGGGCCGGTTCCACCTCTCCGGGGCGTCGTGGGGAGGCCCGGCCGAGCCCGTGCTGTCCACCGACAACCTCAAGGAGATCGTCGGGGTCGGGCCGGTGACCGAGTCGCGGCTGCGGGTCCTGGGCATCACGACGTTCCGCCAGCTGGCCACGATGGGCGACACCGACGTCGACCGGCTGGCGAAGAAGCTGGACGGGTTCGGCGATCGGATCGTCACCGACGACTGGGTCGGTCAGGCGCGTGACCTTCAGGCCCGGCACCACAGCGGCCTGGCCTGAGGCGCCGTTCGCACCGACGCACCGGACGAGTGGGCCCCGACGCCCGAGCCCACTCGTCCCGTCAGTTGGCGGCTGGTCAGAGCCCCGAGATGAGACCCTCGATCTCGGCCTCGACGATGCGCCGATCGGTCACGTCGACGTACAGCCACAGGTGGCCGTGGTAGCCGTTCGGTCCCGCGAGCGGGATGTGGCTGCGTTCGAACACCCTGCCGTCGGCGAACATGACGGCCTCGCGGCGGGTCGTACGGCGCCGACGCAGGAGGGTGTCCAGCCGGCTGGCGAAGCCTGCGGGGTCCTCCACCAGGCCCGGTATCGGGCGCATCTGCGTCCGGCAGTCCGTGCCGACCAGGTCCACCGGCGACTCGGCCAGTTCGAACAGGTCGCAGTACGCCTGGTTCACGGCCACCACCTGGGCGTCCGCGTCCGCGACGAGGACTGCCGAGGGCAGCTCGGCCAGCAGTGTGGTCAGCCAGCGCTCGCGCTCATGACAGGCGTCGGAGAGCCGCCGGACCTCGGAGAGCACGCACCCGCACGCACCGTCGCCGCTGGCATGGTGGGCTCCGGGTGGCCCCGTGATCAGGGGCTCCGACCGCTGCGGGGGTACCGGGCGCCAGAAGGCCCCCGGCGGCCGGCCGCCAGCCTCCGGCGCGCGGCCCGGCACCGGAGGTGGTGGCCCCGGCAGTGCTCCGTGCGGGCTGACCGCCGCCCGCCATTCGGCTCCGGGCGGCAGGGCGCCGCCCCGGGCCGACCCCGAACGGGGAACGTACGAGGGAAAGCCCTGTCCGTCAGCGCCGGCCGAGTCAGCACGAGAGGGGTCGGCACCTGCGGGGTCGGCGCCGTCCCGTCCGCCGTTCACCACCGGACCGGTGGAGCCCGGCCCGGTCGACCGGGCCCGCGCCGGGCCGGGCAGCTGCCCGGTGA
This sequence comes from Parafrankia sp. Ea1.12, assembly GCF_900465275.1. Lineage (NCBI taxonomy): Bacteria > Bacillati > Actinomycetota > Actinomycetes > Frankiales > Frankiaceae > Parafrankia > Parafrankia sp. Ea1.12. The sequence goes on from NZ_UBIZ01000478.1 coordinate 19,489, forward strand.
ACGGCGGCTCCGCGAACGGCGGCTCTTTGAACGGGTCCTTGAACGGTGGCTCCGGGAAGGGCCGATCGAACGGCGGGTCCACGAACGGCGGATCGAACTCGGCGGACAGCGGGCGGCGGGGTGCGGGCACCGCCCAGCCCGGTCTGTCGTGGTCGCTGACGCCGTCGGATGGGTACCAGAGATCGTCGGTGACCACGTCGAAGCGCTCGAGTTCGTCACGTAGCAGCTCGATGGTTTCCGAGCACAGACTGCCGAGGTCGTCGAGGTCGTCACCGATCGGCGAGTCGATCCCGGCGGTCTCCGGCGCCGCGGAGCCCTGCTCGCCGAGCGCCGACCCGGATCCCCGTTCGAACGCCACCGCGTCCAGACCGTCGGCGGGGATACCCGTGGGAGCGGAGGCGCTGTCGTCCGGCACGGCTGTGAGGGTTCCGGCGAAGCGGCGGTGGCCGTTCTCACCGACGACGGCCGCAGCGCGCAGTATCGCCGTCCGGGCGGATCCGTCCGGACGGAGCAGCCGGATCTGAACCGTCAACTCGTCACCCTCAGTGACCAGCTGGCGCCACTGGCTGGTGACGGCCCGGACGTCCTCCGGATGCACGGCTCGTTCCCAGCCTCGCCCGACCGCCTTGTCCCGGGAAACTCCGGTCAGCACGGACCACTGCCGGTTCACAAAGACGTGCCGGCCTGAGACATCTGCGGTGAATATCCCGACCGGGCAGTTGTCGACAATTCGCCGGAAGACGTCCCATGCGGTTGCGAACATATCGGCGGGGTTCGCGTCGTGGTCGGCGTTCATCGCAGGTCCCGGGAAGGCGTCGGTCGGGGGGCCGGCATCGCGGCCGGTATGGGTGGTGACGATGGAACAGCTGTGCCCGGTGGGCGTTCGGTGGGGCGGGACGTTGGCTGACCGGGCACGTGAATGACCCCCGAGGCAGGCGTCGGCGGCGGTCGGCGACCTGGAAGGTGGTGTGGGGGAGTTCCACCGGTCGGCGCGGACCGCGCGTTGTCGGTTTCCTGTGTGGTGGTGCGACGTACGGGTTTCTGACCGCCGGCAGGTTACCGCTTCGGCGCATCGATGGTGGCGCACGCGGTCGGCGTTTCGGCGCCGATCTGATTTCCGTATCCATTCATCGGGACAGGGCCGCGGCGGTCGCGGGTACCCGCCGGGAGGGGATGGTGGGCCACCGCGGAGCGGACACCAGCGCCGAGAGTGACACCGAAGATCGGTTACAGAGGGTAGTTGCCCCCTCGATGGGTGGTGGGATCTCGCGCGCTGCGTGGCTGGTAGTGGTCCGACCCGGCGCCGACGGCCGTCCGAGGTTGTGCGAACGTTGTTGCTTGCGTACCTGCTTGGAAGGGTTGATGTCGAGTGACCCGCTTCCTACGCTTCGTAGCTGATGTCCGAAGCGTGGGGGGCTGGCCGCGTGAATATGGAAGAGGAGCGGCGATTCTCCGTGGCGGCAGCACGCGGGAACTGGCCGGACGCGACCTCTCACGTGGAAGGAGAGGTCCGTGAACTGATCCGGCGGCGTTCCCTCGACCCGGAGCGGGAACCCGTCCTCATTCGTCAACTTGTGGACGCGGTTCTCGTCGACTACGAGGAACGTGCGCTCACCAGTGATCTCCCACCCGTCGTCGACCGGGATGCGACCGCTCGTTCGGTTTACGACGCCGTCGCCGGTTTCGGGCCGCTTCAACGCCATCTCGACGATCCGGCCGTGGAGGAGATCTGGATCAACGAGCCGGGCCGGGTGTTCGTCGCGCGGCACGGGCGCAGCGAGCTGACCACCACGATTCTCACCCAGGACCAGGTGCAGGACCTGGTGGAACGCATGTTGAAGTCGTCCGGGCGCCGGGTCGACCTCTCCACCCCGTTCGTCGACGCCATGCTTCCCGATGGCTCCCGCCTGCACGTCGTCATCCCGGACGTCACCCGGGTGCACTGGTCGGTGAACATCCGGAAGTTCGTTCTGTCCGCCGGCAGCCTCGACGAGCTCGTCGCCCTGGGGACGATCACACCGAACGCCGCGATGTTCCTGGAGGCGTCGGTCATCTCCGGCCTCAACGTCATCGTCGCCGGCGGCACCCAGGCCGGGAAGACGACCATGCTCAACTGCCTCGGCTCCGCCATCCCCGCCCGGGAACGGGTGATCAGCGTCGAGGAGGTCTTCGAGCTCCGGCTGCGCGCGCCCGACTGGGTGGCCATGCAGACCCGGCAGGCGAACCTGGAGGGCACCGGGGAGATCCGGCTGCGCCGGCTCATCAAGGAGGCGCTGCGGATGCGCCCGGACCGGATCCTGGTCGGCGAGGTGCGCCAGGAGGAGGCGCTCGACCTGCTCATCGCCCTCAACTCCGGCCTGCCCGGAATGTGTAGTCTGCACGCCAACTCCGCCCGCGAGGCGGTGACCAAGCTGTGCACCCTGCCGCTGCTGGCCGGCGAGAACGTCACCCACTCCTTCGTGGTCCCCACCGTCGCCTCCAGCGTGGACCTGGTCGTTCACCTGTCGAAGGAGGCGGACGGCCGGCGGCGGGTCACCGAGATCGCCGCGCTGCCGGGCCGCACCGAGGGCGACACGGTGGAGGTCGCCCAGATCTTCCGGACCCGCGGCAACATGCTCGTACGCGCCGACGGGTTCCCGCCCCATCCCGAGCGGTACCTGCGCGCCGGCTTCGACCTGCCGGCGCTGCTCGCTCCCAGCGAGCACGAGCGGGCGTACGCGCAGATCGCGGTCGAGCGCTGATGGGCATCTTCCTCGGCCTGCTGTTCGGTCTCGGCCTCTTCCTGATCGTGGCGAGCGGGCGTCCGCGGGCCGGTGGCGCGCGCGCCGAGGCCTCCTGGGCCCGCAACCTGCGCGAGACACTGGCCCAGGCCGGGATCCGCGGCGTCACCGCGCACCAGTTCGTCCTCATCAGCGCCGCCCTGGGACTGGTGGCCGGCCTGGTCATCCTGGTCTTCTCCGGCACGTTCTCGCTGGCCGTGGCCTTCGCCGCCTTCGCCTCGGTGCTGCCGCGCCAGCTCGTGCTGCGCCGGCGCCGGGCCCGCATCCACGACCTGCGCGAGCTGTGGCCGGACGTCGTCGACAACCTCGCCAGCGCCGTGCGCGCCGGCATGTCGCTGCCCGAGGGGCTGGCCGCGGTCGGCGTCCGCGGGCCGGCGCCGCTGCGCCCGGCGTTCACCCGGTTCGGCGAGGACTACCGCGCGACCGGCTCGTTCTCGACCTGCCTCGACCGGCTCGCCGACGATCTCGCCGATCCCGTCGCGGACCGCATCATCGAGTCGCTGCGGATGGCCCGAGAGGTCGGCGGCACCGACCTCGGTCGCCTGCTGCGCACCCTGTCGACCTTCCTGCGCGAGGACGCCCGCACCCGCGCGGAGCTGGAGACCCGCCAGGCCTGGACGGTCAACGCCGCCCGCCTCGCGATGGCGGCGCCGTGGATCGTCCTGCTGCTGCTCGCCAGTCGCGGCGAGAACATCCAGGCCTACGACAGCCCCACCGGGGTGCTGGTGCTCCTCGGTGGCGCCGGGGTCTCCGTCCTGGCGTACGTGCTCATGAAGCGGATCGGGCGCCTGCCCGAGGAGGGGCGGGTGCTGCGGCCATGAGTGGATCTTCGGACGGACGGGTGGGCTGGGAGCCGGGGGCGGCTCGGTGAGCACGGTGGCCGCGGGCGCGCTGCTCGGGCTCGTCCTGGGCGTCGGTCTCGTCATCGTGATCTACCGGTCGCCACCCGCGCGGAAGGTGCGGCTGGCCGATCGACTCGACCCGTACCTGCGCGACACGCCGGTCCCGTCGCGCCTGCTGGCGGACGGCGCCCGGCGCGGCGGGCACTCCGAGTCGGATTCCTCCGGCCCGGCGGGCGGACGTCCCATCATGGCGGGAGGCACGGCGGGGCGGTTCGGGCTCGGAGCGGTGGAGGCGCTGGTCCGACCGTTCGTCGAGGACGCAGCCCGCCGCCTCGACGGTTTCCTCGGCGGCCGGGTGGCCCTCAACCGGCGGCTCGTCCAGGCTGGTGGGCGCACCCCCGTCGAGGAGTTCCGGGTGCAGCAGGTGATCTGCGCGGTCGCCGGTGCCCTGCTCGGCGCCCTCGTCCTGGCGATGCGCACGCTGTTCGGGGTCGGGCCGCCCGCCCTTGTCGGGATCGCGCTGGTGGTCGCCGGCGCCGCCGGCGGGATCCTGGCGCGGGACTGGTGGCTCACCCGGGCGATCCGCGAGCGCGAGGACCGCATGCTCATGGAGTTCCCCACCGTCGCCGAGCTGCTGGCGCTCGCCGTCACCGCGGGGGAGTCCGCGATCGGCGCGCTGGAGCGGGTCAGCCGCCTGACCCACGGCGAGCTGGGAACCGAGCTGCGGCTCGCGCTCGCCGACGCGCACGCGGGCGCCTCGCTCGTGCAGGCCCTGGAGGGCATCGCCACCCGCACGTCACTGCCGCCGCTGGCCAGGTTCGTCGACGGCATGGCCGTCGCGATCGAGCGCGGCACGCCTCTGGCGGACGTCCTGCGAGCGCAGGCGGTGGACGTCCGCGAGGCGGGCAAGCGTCAGCTGCTGGAGGCGGGCGGGCGCAAGGAGATCGCGATGATGATCCCGGTGGTCTTCCTCATCCTGCCGACGACGGTGATCTTCGCCTTCTACCCGGCGCTCGTCAGCTTCACGGTGATCGCGCAGTGACCTGTGGCATCAGATCGAGCGGCATCAGATCGAAATGAGGGAGGGGACCATGAGAAAGTTCGGAGCGAGGGCCCGGGACGGCGGCTGGGTCGCGGCACGAGCGGTGTCGCGCTGGGCGGCGCGGCGGGAGCGGCTGGCCCTGCGCGGGGCCGACCGCGGGGACGTGCCCGGCTGGGTGATGGTGACCGTCATGACGGCCGCGCTGGTGGTCGCGATCGCCACCCTGGCGACGCCGGCCCTGCAGACGCTGTTCACCTCGGCCATCGAACAGGTGACCGGCATCGCCGGCGACTGAACGATCGCGGCTGTGCGCAGGTGGCCGCCACGGTTCCCGTGGCGCTGGGGCGGGCCGGCCGTCCCGAACGTCCCCGCGGATCGGGTGACCGGTGACGGTGACAGTGGGTCCGCGATCGTCGAGTTCGTCCTGGTCGGGACGCTGCTGCTGATGCTCATCCTGGGCGTCATCCAGGTCGGGCTGGTCCTGCACGTGCGCAACACCCTGGCCGCGGACGCCGCCGAGGGCGCGCGCCACGCCGCCAACCTGGAGGTACCGGCGAGCGAGGGCGGAACCTACGCCCAGCGGCTCATCGCCGAGACGCTCCCCGGCCGCGCGGACACCGTCTGCACGGGGCAGGACGAGGTCGGCCCTGGTGACATCCCCCTGGTCCAGGTGACCTGCACGGTCGTGGTGCCGCTCAGCCTTGTCCCACTCGGCGACGGCGTCACCGTGACGGTGACCGGCCACGCGGTCAAGGAGACCCCGTGACGCCCGAACCGACCGCCGCCGGTACGCACGCCGCGGGCCCGGCGCACGCCGCGGACCTGACGAACGTCGCGGGGCGTGCCGACCGCGATCAGGGTTCGGCGATGATCGAGTTTGTCGGGCTCTCGATCGTGCTCCTCATCCCGTTCGTCTACCTCTTTCTGGCCGTGTTCGCCGTCCAGCGCTCGGCCTTCGGCGTGACGCAGGCTGCCCGGGAGGCCGGGCGCGCCTTCGCGACCTCGCAGAGCGAGACCGCGGGTCTCGAACGCGCCCGGCTCGCCGCCCAGCTCGCCTTCACCGACCAGGGCATCGACGGCGCGCCCGAGGTCAGGTTCGCCCCGCAGGGAGCCGACTGCGGCGCGGGCAACCCGGGTGACGGCGCCGCCACTCTCGAACCAGGCGCCCGCTTCGTCGTGTGCGTCCGCGCGCACGTCGACCTGCCCGGGGTGGGCGCCGTCGCGGGCGGCCTCGCCGACGTAACCGTGAACGGCCAGTTCACCGTGGTCATCGACGCCTACCGGGCCGACAGGTCGGGTGCCTGACCAGTGTTTTCCTGGTTCGGGACTTCCGGGTCTCGTGGCACTGCGCTCGCCGCGGGAGTGAACTGCGGTCGGCGTGGTGGATGGCTGTCGGCTACCACGCCGAGTTCTGATCTTCGGGCTGTGGGTGGGATCGGTGGGGATTACTGCTGGGGTGCCTGCTGGAACAAGGGTGGGTGACGGGCTGGAGTCGCGGAGGATCCCATGGCGGACACCGAGGTGCGGGCAGGGTGGGGGAGAAGCGGTCTGAACGCCGATCAGCTGCGGCATGCGCGACGGTGCTATCCGGACTTTCGTCCCCGGCGGACGGTGGCGAACACCGGCAAGGCGGTTCTGCTGGCCGGCACCTACGGGGATCAACCGGCCGTCCTGAAAGTACTCACCGATCAGACGCGGCCGTGGCGGGGGCGGTTCGCCCGTGAGCGCGCCGCCTACGAGGTGTTCACCGTCGCACCTCCACCGGTGCGTGTCCCGGTGTTGCTGGCGCCACCCTCCCCTGGGCTGCTGCTCGTCGAGCGGATATGCGGCCTACCGGTGGCCCGCCATCGCTACCTGGACGCGACCCTGCCCGCGGCCGCTGCCGACGCGCTCCTGCACGCCGCCGACACGCTCGCGGACTGGACGGCACCGGTGGTCTTCACTCCTGTGGTCGACTATCCGCAGCGCATTCTCCGTTACGGCCCCGGTGGACATGGCGTGCTCGGCGCTGACAGCGTCATGGCACTGCTCGCTCTGTACCGGCGCGTCACCGCTCGGGCCCGGTGGCAGTTCGCCCACGGGGATCTCCTGCCTGCCAACATGCTGCTCGACGACGACGCCGTCTCAGCGGTACTCGACTGGGAGTACGCCGGGCTCTACCTGCCCGGCTACGACCACGCCCTGCTGTGGGTCCTCGCCGTGGACGACCCGGACCTGCAGTCCCGGACCGCCTCCGGCCTCGACGGGGACGCCTTCTGGCTCAACGCGGCGGTCCTGCTCGCCCGGGAGATCCGCATCCACCGTGACGAGGCCGACCGGCACCCGGCCCTCGCCGCGCGCCTGGACCGTCTCCGTCCCCTCGCCGTCGAGGTCACCCGTGCTGTCGCCACCCGCCTCTGATGGAGAGGCGGGCACCCCTGCCTGGCGGTCGCTGCGTTCTGTCGGTGGCAGCTGGCATCCTTACCGGGTGGAGATCCCGGCGGATGCCCTCGCTTCCCGTTCACCAGCCACGTCGGCCACGGCGGGCAGCGAGCGAGCAAACGGCGAACGTGCCGCCTACTACCGTGCACGGGCCGCTGAGGCGATGGCGCGTGCACGCCGCTATGTCGGGCGGCCATGGACGTCCGATCCTGGCCTGCGGGTGCAGGTCGAGGCGATCCTCGCGTTGCCTCCTGAGGACAGGCTCCGGATGCTCGAAGCCGAGGCCGGGGTGCTGTCCGACCTGCGTCCCGCTGTGGGGTAGCCGGCTGTGACCGGGTTCCATCTTCGCGGTCTGCTGCAGTGCCTCGCCGACCATCGGGTGAACTACGTGATCGTTGGTGGGGTCGGTGCCCGTCTGCAGGGTTCCCCCAACATCACCGGTGATCTCGACATCGTTCCGGAACCGACTCCTGACAACCTCGCCCGGCTCGCGGCAGCCATCTCCGGCCCGTCCACCCAGAAGAAGGCGCCAGTGGATAGCGCTGCGTTCGACCGCGATCGGATCGCGTCGACCATATGTCCGTCGGCGGGATCCAGTCCCGCGGCGCGTGCGTGGCGCTAGTCTTGAGGCTGCACTACGTGGATGCGGTCGATGTACGGCGACCGCACCGGTACGCCAGCCACCCTTCGCGGTCCCCATCCGCCGGTCATCGGACAGCAGGCAGGGCCAAAGGGGGGCAGGGTGGTTGGCCTACCAGCACCCGCCCTTTCCCCGCTGGCTCGCTATCACGGTCCTTCGAGGCCGATGATGGTTCCGAAGGGGTCGACGAGTTGGCAGATTTGTCGTCCTTCGGTGACGGTGAGCGGTCCGCGGTGGTGCCGGCAGCCGGCGTCGAGGAGCTGCCCGCGGACGGCGTCGAGGTCGGTGACGGACCAGTAGATGACGGGGGATCCGCCGCGTGGGTTGCGGTCGTCGTCGGCCTGGTGGAATCCGAGCTCGATGCCGGACACGTTCAGCCAGGCGTAGACGGAGTCGCCGTCGACGTCGAGGTGCACCGGGGCGTTGAGGACGCCGGCCCACCGGCGTGCGGACTCCTCGGATCGTCGGCGAAGGTCATGACGATGGTGGGCGGTCCGAACACGGGAATGCCTCTCCGCGGGGACGACGATCTGGAGAGGCTATCCAGCCGCTGTGGTCTGCGGTGGGTCACCGGTCGAGGCCGTGCAGCGATTCCAGACCGGTGGCCGAAGCGAAATACCTGAGCGCGGCGAGCAGGTCCCGATCCGTCCAGCACGCCCCGATCTGGCGTGAGTGGTGGACATAGCAGGCCCGCACCCATGGCCCTGGCCGTTGGCGCGGGGCCCATGCGCGTAGGAAGCGCAGGACCGCGAGTACGCGCCGGTGTTCGCGCTCGCCCGGTGCCAGGTCCAGTTTGGCGAAGATAGAGGTCACGTGCGCCTCGACCGTCTTCACGGCGAGGTAGAGGTCGGTGGCGATGGCGGTGTTGGAGTGTCCGCGTGCCATGAGGGCGAGTACCGCCCGTTCCCGTTCGGTGAGCCTGCCCAGCGGGTCGTCCTCGCGGCGCCGTGCGACGAGGCGGACCACCAGGTCAGGATCGATCACGGTGCCTCCGGCAGCGACCTTGCGGAGCTCGGCGCCGAAGACGTGCAGGTCGGAGACACGGTCTTTGAGCAGGTAGCCGACCCCGCCGTCGAAGTCGGTCATCAGCCGCAGAGCGTGGTGGACCTCCACGTACTGTGACAGCACCATCAGCCCGACCGAGGGTGCTGCGGCTCGGACGGCTCTCGCCGCCTCGATGCCCTCGTCGGCGAAACCCGGTGGCATCCGCAGGTCCAGCACGGCCACGTCGGGTGGGTCGCCGTGCACCATACGGACCAGGGTGTCCCCGTCGCCGCACCGGCCGGTAACGTCGAAGCCCATCTCGGTCAGGATGCGGGCCAGTCCTTCGCGGAACAGGATGGCGTCGTCGGCCAGCATCACCCGCACGGGATCACCGTCCGCAGCCGCGTTCCGGTGGGTCCGCTGTCGACGATCAGCCGGGCGTCCAGGGCGGCGAGGCGGTCGGTGAGTCCCTCCAGGCCGGATCCCGGGCGGGCCTGTGCTCCGCCGACGCCGTCGTCGCCGACCTCGAGCAGCAGCCCGCGCCCGGTCAGCCGCGCGGTGACGGTCGTGATCCGGGCCTGGGCGTGTTTGGCGGCGTTCGTGAGGCCCTCGCTGACGACGAAGTACGCCGTCGCCTCCACGGCGGGTGGCAGCCGGCGGTCCACGGCGACGTGCAGCCGTACCGGAACGGCCGACCGGTCGGCGAGGAAGTCGAGCGCGGCTTCCAGTCCGTCCTGGGTGAGCACGGCCGGGTGCAGCCCGCGCGCGGTCTCGCGCAGCTCGGCGGTGGCCGCCAGCAGCTGTTGGCGGGCGGACTCGGCCCGCTCGGCGAACGCGGTGGCGCCGTCGGCGGCCTTGGCGAGCGCGCCCAGTTCCAGCGCGACGGTGACCAGCCGCTGCTGGGCCCCGTCGTGCAGGTCGCGTTCCAACCGGCGCCGGGCCTCGTCGCCCGCGACGACCAGCCGCTGGGCGCTCGCGCGCAACTCGAGGACAAGACCCGCCTGGGCTGCCAGGTCGGCGAGCAGGCCGCGCTCCTGGGAGGTCAGCGCACCACGCGCCCCCATGGTCACGGCGAGCGTGCCGACGGTTCGGCCCCCGTGCGCCACCGGTACCGCATGCCCGCCGAGGGTCAGCTCGTCGAGGGTCCGGACCTCGTCCGGGTATCCCGCCGGCCACGCCGACACGGCGCGCAGCCCGTCGGCTGGTCCCGTCCACAGCACCACCCGCCGTGCGCCCGTGCCTTCGGCGACTGTGGCGCACAGCCCGTCGAGCAGCCCACTCGCCGGGCCCGTCAGCTGGGCGGAAAGCCGGGACAGGGCCTCGTACGGGGTGGCTCGGCGGCCGTAGACGACCCGGTCCGCCACCCGCTGGGCGCGGTGGCGCAACGGCTCGAACGCCACGGCTACCAACGCGGTGGCCAGCAGCGCGAGCAGAGTGCCGGAACCGCCGATCAGGCTGCCGACAGCGACGACGACGACGGCGTACCCGAGGGTCACCACCGCCGCCATCGCGCCCCAGACGAGCGTCGCGTTGATCACCGGGTCGACGTCGTAAAGGCGGTACTTGAGGATCGCCGCCCCCGCAGCCAGCGGCACCAGCGGTACTGCCAGCAGCCCGGGTACGGGTGTTCCCCACCCGATCAGCCCCGCGGCCATCACCATCCCCGTCGCCGCCACGGCGAGGACGAACCAGCGCAGCTGCCGGGACTCGTCGCCGTCGGCGCGTACCAGCCGCCCGATCGCGCACACCACCCAGACGAGCTGGAACGCCGGGTAGCCGATCGCTATCGCGACGGGGTGGACGGCGGCCGCGGTCGCGGCGCCCGGGACGTGCAGCGGATGCGGCGCGGCCAGCGGCACCCGTCCGTACTCGACCGGCCACAGTGCCGACATCGCCGCGAGTACCACGCCCAGCAAGGCCAGCGCGCAGACGGCCGCCCGCCAGGCCGGCGAGGGCAGCCGCCCGGTCGGGAAGCTCATGAGAGTCACCGCGGTCAGCACGAACACCAGCGAAAGCGGCCACACCCCGAGCCAGCCGATCCAGGAGGCGGCGGGCAACGCGGGAGAGTGCAGGCCGTACTGGCGGGCGGCGAACATCGCCGCCTGCGCGACCCCGGTGGCGACGAACAGCCAGGCCTCGCGGTTGACCGGCCGCTGCCGCACCACGTAGAGCCCGACGGCGGTGAAGACGACGGCGAGCAGGCCGTTGTGCAGGTCGTCCAGCCGGAACCCGAGGGCGAACCCACCCGCCACCAGCGTGGTCACAGCGGCGGCGGCCGCCGATCCCGACACGCGTGGCGGGATCCGAAGCATTGCGACATGGTGCACCGGGCACTCGCCGTGCGGAACAGGGACAACCCTTGCCATCCCGCCGGGTCGGCTTGGATGTGTCGCCGCGGCCGAACCGCGACCGTGATCGGGTCCGATTCGGTCAGTCCCCGAGGAGCGTCCCGTGAACGCCGTTCCCGGCTCATCCGCCGACCGGCTGCTGACGGCGTCACTCGTCGTCGCGCCCGTCCTCTACCTGGTAGCCAACATTCTTTACGCCCTGCGCGGCTGGGAGTCCGACTCCGCGGGCGGGGTCTTCCACGTGCTCGGTGCCACCGCCTACACCCTCGTCCTGGTCCGGGTCGCGACCTGGACATCCGGCACGTTGACGGCTGTGCTGCTGGCCGTCGGTTCGATCGGGATCGCCGGCAACGTCGCCTACGGCTTCGACACGATCCACGTCGCTCTCGGTGACGTCTCCCTCGTCGATCGGGACGGCGCGGCCACCCTGATCAAACCGCTCGGCCTGGGCTTCCCGCTGATGCTCCTCCTGTGCGCGATCGCACTGCGAGGTGTCGCGCCGCGATGGACGGTGTCCCTGATCGGGCTGGCTGCGCTGGCGTTCCCGGTCGCGAACATCGGCGACGTCCCTGCGCTCGGTATCGCGGACAGCATCGCCGCTGTCATCGGTTTCGGCGCACTGGCCGTGCGGCGAACGCCCGCACCGCCGCCACCACCACTTCCACCGGCTGCTGACTCCACCGTGAGCGGATCTACGACAGCAAGGATGGCGTCATGAATCGGGGCTGGATCCGACGGATCGGCCTGCTGTCCTCGTGGCCGCGGCCGTGAGCTCGGGCTTCGTCGGCACTGCCGACGCGGCGAGTGTCTCCGGGGCGGGGACGCGCGCCGGCGACTTCAACGGTGACGGCCGCGACGACGTCATCAGCTGGCTGCCGACGTATCCCGACCTCGTCGCGTGGGTCGCTCAGTCGCAGTACGGGGTAGCCGGCGTCAGCAACTACTACTCCTTCGGTCCGGCCACGGTCTGGCACAACAAATTCCCGTCGACAGGTGCAAACGTCGCACCGCTGTCCGTCTGGTTCTACTGGTTCAGCTGGTAGAGCCGCCGGTAACGTTGCTCGAGCGGATAACGAGCCGCGCTCACGCGAAGACGCCGAACGCTCTCCCCTTTGCCTCGGAGGGGAGAGCGTTCGGCGTGGGGACCGGTGGCCTGACTGCTGGCCGTCCCCCTCACGTCCGTGGACTCCACCGCGAGGTGCCATCGCGGTCAGGAACGCGCCGAAGCACGGCACGAGGAGCAGGAACGCCCGCGCGGTCCGCCCACCAGGCGCGGACGTCTAGGACGTGGCGTGCGCCGCCGAGCACGCACGACAAGCTGCTCACCTTGTCGGGGGCAAGCCTGGTTCCGCGTCGACCGCCCACCCTTCGGCCCGGATGGCGACCTGGATGGAAGATCGATAACACCACGGTGAACTGGCGCACTTCCGTTCGCCTCTGATTGGTGACTTCGCAGCTCGGCACAGCGGAGAACGTGTATTGAACGGCCAGTTCACCGTGGTCATCGGCGCTTACCGGGCCGATCGGTCCGGCGTCTGACCAGTGCTCTTCGGGCGGTCAGCGGTGGTAGACGTCGCGGCGGTGGTCGATGGCGACGACCGTGACGGTCATGGCCTTGTCGTCGATGCGGTATATAACCCGGTAGGTCCCCCGCCGCGCGCTGAACCGGTCATCGAGCGGTGGCATGAGCCGTTTCCCGACCCGGTAGGGAGCGTCCAGGAGCGGCCCGGTGATCAGTTCGTAGACCGCTGCGGCCACGGTGTGGGGGAGACTCTCGTTGAGTGCGCGGCGGGCCGCTGGAGACATTTGGAGGACGTAGCGGCTGACGGGGTCGGTCATGCGGCGCCGAACTTGCGCCGCATGTCCTCGGCGATCTCCTCTGCCGTCACGACTTCGCCGCGAGCAAGCTCGGCGTCCGACTCGGCGAGCTGACGCATCGTCAGCGGGTCGCTCAAGATCGCGATTGTCTCCTCCAGGCGCTCCAGATCCTCGGCGGCCATCAACACGACGAAGTCGCGGCCGTTACGGGTGATGTGCACGCGCTCGTGCGTCCGATCGACCTCGTCGGCGATCTCGGACAGCCGGGCCTTCACGTCGGACAGCGGTAGCGTCTGCATAGACCAGAATTCTAGTCTCCTCTCAGGTGAGGGCTGGCCTGGTGCACGTGGACGGACGATGTTGGTTGAGGCATGCCGCGATGTCGTCCACGGTCGAGAAGCGGGCGTGGCCGTGGCGGAACCGCGCGGGCCGCGGGTCGCGGCAAGGGCTGGCTTGCGCTACCCGGCCTCTGGAGGGCGGCGGCGCGTCTCGTCGAACAGGGCGACGACTACGAGCTCGGAGCGGCCGCGCTCAGGGTCGATCTTCCACCCTCCGGCTCGGAGGATGACGCTGATGGAAGATCGACGACACCACGGTGAACTGGCGCACTTCCGTTCACGTCCGATCGGTGTCCTCGCTGCTCAGCACGGCGGAGAACGTGCAATGAACGGCCAGTTCACCGTGGTCATCGGCGCTTACAGAGAAGATCGTTCAGGTCTCTGACCTGCACACTCCATGACGACGGTGGTCACGGACCCGGCGTTCGAGGGCACGCCTGTGTCGACCTCGGCGTTGTGGCGGAGTTGCCAGGCCCGCGTGCCCAGAGGCAGCCGACCTTCAAGCCGAGACTCGACCGGGCTGGTACCGCAGAGCGACCGCCCCCGACCGGAACTCCTGGCGCCCCACGAGCTTCAGCTCGAGTCGCTCGCTCAGACCGACGAACAACGTCGGCCCGTGGCCCGCCAGGATGGGCTGCACGACAAACTCGTACTCATCGATCAATCCCAGATCCGCCAAGGCCAGCGGGAGCGTCACGCCTCCCACGAACAGGCCTCTTCCAGGCTCCCGCTTGAGCTGCTGAACAGCTTTCCCCAGGTCACCCTGCACGAGCTCCGCGTTCCAGTCGACCTGGTCCAGGGTGCCCGACACGACGTACTTCTTCGCCCCGTCGATCGTCCGGGCGAAGGGGACCATCCAGTCAGCCATCCAGTCAGGCCACGTTCCCGTCGCCGGCTGCCGCCACGCCGCCTCCATCATCTTGTAGGTCACCCGGCCGAAGAGAAGGGCATCGGCTCGTTCCCAGATTGGTGGCCCAGTAGCGATGCGACTCTTCGTCCGGGATCATCCCTACCCGGTGGTCGCAGCAGCCGTCGAGGGTGATGTTGATCGAGTATCGGAGCGGTCTCATGGGTGGCTCTCCCTGCTGCGGTCGCGGGCATCTGGCGGACCGTCATCAGACCGGCGCCGCCGCCATTTCTCCTCGGTCCCCCGTTCGGACCTGCTGGGAGGGTGCGAGGATCGCGTAGCCGCAGCACCGAAGGACCGGCACCCTTGTTCTGCCAGTGTCGCTCGAGGGCAGCACTGGCGAGGCTGTAAAGCCGGGCTGGAGGCGGCCGCATGATCACCGGTCGCGGACCAGCGGTCCCGTCCCGGCATCCACATAGAGCCAGCGGCCGTCGATCCGCGTGAACGTGCTGCGCTCGTGCTGCACGCGACGCTCGCCGTCCGCCGAGCGCGCGATCGCGCGGAATTCCACGACACCGGTGTCGTCGCCCGGGCCGCCGTTCACGGTGTCGACGATCTGCAGGGCGCGCCAGGTCATACCGGCGTCCAGGTCCAGGCGCTTGGGGCGCGTCGAGGGATGCCAGGTGCGCAGCAGGTACGGCGCGAGGCCGCGGGCGAAGGCGCTGTAGCGGGATCGCATGAGCGCCTCGGCGGTCGGCGCCGGGTTCCCGAGATGGAAAGGCTCGCAGCACTCCGCGTACTCCCGGTGGGAGCCGCACGGGCACTGGTCGACGACGCTCATGCGGTGCGGCGTGGCGTCACGAGAGAGTAGGTCAACTCCGCCTGCCGGCCCTCAGGACCCCTGCCAGCGCGCCCGCGTGCCTCGGCAACCTCGGCGATCCAGGTCGCCGGGTCAAGCGCCGGCCCCGGCGAGCTCGGACTCCGGCGAGGTGCCTTGTTCGTGCGCGTGTGACGAGCGCGGCCGCTGATCGGTGTGCGCGGCCGAGAGCCGGCGACCGCACGCATCCACGTGGGCGCCATCATCTCGGTCAGGAGGGACCTCCACGAGCGCACGGCGTGGGCTGAGCTGATGCCCGTCAGGGTATCGCGGTGGCGGTCTCGGTAGTCCACGACGCCCGGCGGGCGCGCGGCGAGACCTGCCGGCTGCTTCGGGGGGTTCACACGGACACGGAAGGCCTTTCTCGGCTGACCGCGTCGAGCAGCAGCGCTGCGGCCACGGTCACCCCGTCGCTGCGAATCGTGCAGCCCAGGGCTGTCGCGCGTGCGCGGGTCTCGGGGGTTCAGAGCGGTGCTGAGCGCGGCGGACAGGGACTCGGTGGTCGGAGCCGGACCGTCGTGTGCCGCGCCGACACCCAGGTCCGCTACCCGGCCAGCCCGGTACAGCTGGTCACCCGCCTGGGTTACCACCACCTGAGGAACGCCAGCCTGGGCTGCCGTCGTCTCCGCAGGGGCGTTGATCCGGGGGTGAGACGGGGGTGAGAACTGTCGACGGTCCAGGATGGGACGGGCGTGGACGTCAGCCGGGCGGCGAGCGGTGGTCGAGGAGGCCGAGGTGGCGGTGGATCGGGCGGGCACGCCACTGGTCTGGTACGTCAGTTACGGGTCGAACCTGCGGTCGTCGCGGCTGGCCTACTACCTGGCGGGCGGGACGATGCCGGGTACGACCCACGTCTACCCGGGTTGCCGTGACCGTCGTCCGCCGCGTGCCACCGCGCCGCTCCTGTTGCCGGGATCGGTGTACTTCGCCCTGGAGTCGAAGGTCTGGGGTGGTGGGATGGCGTTCTACGACCCGGCGGTGCCCGGTCTGGCCGCGGCCCGCGCGTACCTGCTCAGCCGCCAGCAGTTCGTCGACATCGCGGCGCAGGAGATGCACCGGGAACCCGGCGGCGACCTCGACCTCGACCTGACCGCTCTGCTCGGCGCCGGCCGGGCTGTTCTCGGGCCCGGCCGGTACGAGACGGTGCTGCTCGTCGGCCACTGGGGTCCGGTGCCGTTGCTGACGTTCACCGCCCCGTGGGGGCTGGCCGACGTCGCTCTCACCGCTCCTTCCGGGGCCTACCTGGACATGCTGGCGGCCGGGTTGCGGGAGGGCAACGGCTGGCCGCCGGCGCGGATCGCCGCCTACCTGGCCGGGCTGCCCGGCGCCCACGGCGTCTGGCAGCCCGACGAGATCGCCGGACGTCTCACCGCCGCGGACGTGACCGAATCCGCCGGGTGATCCCTCCTCACCTGGGCGTGATGTCCGTCAGGAAGGCGGCGAGCGCCGCGCGCAGCGGCCCGATGTTCCCCAGCAGGAGATGCCCGCCACGCGGCAGGACGAGCAGGTTCCCGCGCGGCAGGCGGTCGACGACAGCCCGCGCGGCGGCGGGCCGGGGGAGCGGGGAGTCCTCGGCGGTGACGACCAGCGTCGGGACGCTGATCTCCTCCCAGGGCAGCTGGTCGGCGAGCATCTCGGGTGCGGTCACGACGTTGTCGAAGATCATGCCGGCGCGGCGGGGGTGCACCGGCAGCAGGGTGGTCATGATCTCGGCCAGTTCGGCCTGGCCGTCGGCGTCCAGGTTCGTCCAGCCGACGCCGCTGGCGCGGGCGACCAGTGACGGGCGGACGGTGGTCAGCCAGGTCGGCCGCTCCGAGCGCAGCATCGCCCGCAGGACGAACGTCGGGGGCAGCCGTAGCGGCCTGGCCGCGGGCAGCACCGGGGACTCCAGCACGAGTCGTTCGACCCGATCCCGGTGGCTGAGGGCCAGCCGCGCCGCGGCCATCGAACCGGCGGACAGCGAGACGACGTGGGCCCGGTCGAGGCTCAGGGCGTCGAGCAGCGCGGCCAGCGCGTCGGCCTGGCCGGTGGTGGTGGCGCCCGGGGGCAGCTCGGAGCCCAGGTAGCCGTACCGGGACACCGCGATCGTGCGGTGACCGGGGCCGAGGCGCCGGCGTGACCAGTCCGCCGCCTGGTCCCAGCCGCCGTTGTTGCCGTGCACGACCAGCACCGGTGTTCCCTCGCCGAGATCGAGGTACTCCACGGCGCCCTGCGGTGTCGAGACGGTGCGCAGCGGCGCGGGTGGGGCGGCGAGCCGACGGCGTGCGGCTGCGAGGTCTCGTCGGTAGCGACTCACCTGCGATGATCCTCCATCGGACGGCCGGAGAGCGACGGGCGGAGTGCCGGGCGGAGTGACGGCGGGTGTGACCGGTTCCGAGGCCACTGCCTGCTGGTTGTATCAAATTTTTTGAAAATTTCTGAAAACTTAGCGCGGACGGAGTCCTGCTGTGCCGACCAGGAAGACGCCTGCCGAGCCCGACGGTAAGGCGGTGCTCCGCTACACCGAGCGGTTCGCCGGCGTGCTGCGCGAGGCTGGTCTGCCGCGGATGCCGGCCCTGGTGTTCGTCTGCTTGTACGCGTCCGAGGCGGAGAGCCTGAGCGCCGCGGAGCTCGCCGAACGCCTCGGCGTCAGCCTCGCGTCGATCTCCGGCGCGGTGCGGATGCTGACCGGAGCAGGCATCATCGTGCGCGAGCGGCCGGCCGGTGAACGGCAGGATCGGTTTCGCGTCGACGCCGACGTGTGGCTGAACATCATGCGCAGCCGGGACGTGGCGCTGGCCCGCTGGGAGGAGCAGATCCGGGCGGGCATCGAGGTCGCCGGGCCGGACAGCGTCGCCGGCCGACGGCTGGCGGAGTCCCTGGCCTTCTTCGACTTCATGCGCCGGGAACTCACCGACATGCTCCGGCGCTGGGAGGCCACCGGCCGCTCCGGCGCCTGAGAGCTGATGCACGTCGGCCGAGTCCGCGTTGGGGCGGTCCTGGGTCGCCGCGCCTGCCATCGATGGACGGGTAGGGGGCGTTCGTTCTCGCCCGGTGGGTGTCGCGTTCTGTCGGAGGCGGCTGGCACGGGTAGGGCGAGGACAGGCTCCGGATGCTCGAATCCGAGGTCGGGGTGCTGTCCGATCTGCGTCCCGCTGTGGGGTAGCCGGCCGTGACCGGGTTCCGTCTTCGCGGTCTGCTGCGACGCCTCGCCGACCATCAGGCGAGCTATGTGATCGTCGGTGGGGTCGGTACCCGTCTGCAGGGTTCTCCCAACATCACCGGTGATCTCGACATCGTTTGTCGGTGAGCAGTCCGAACCAGCGTTCGACCTGGTTGAGCCAGGAGGAGCCGGTCGGGGTGAAGTGGACGTGGAAGCGGGGGTGACGGCCCAGCCAGGTCCTGATCTCGGCGGTGTTGTGGGTGGAGTAGTTGTCGCAGACCAGGTGGACATAGAGGTCGGCCGGCACGGTTTTGTCGATGAGGGTCAGGAAGCGGCGGAACTCGATGGCGCGGTGGCGACGGTGGAGCTCGCCGACGACGGTGCCGTCGGCGATGTCGAAGGCGGCGAACAGGCTGGTGATGCCGTGGCGCAGGTAGTCGTGGGTGCGCTGTTCGGGCATGCCGGGCATCATCGGCAGGGAGCGGTCGAGGGACTGGATCTTGCTTTTCTCGTCGGCGCAGAGCACGACCGCCTTCTCCGGCGGGTTGTGAAATTTCTACCGGAATCTCATGCGGAACAATCAGATCCAGCTGCTTTCGGTTCTTCTTCGCGTCACGGCGCGTCGCTTCAGTGGTTCACGCGACTTCGGTACCGTCCGCGCCTGGCGGATGCCCTGCGCTCGCATCCTGTTCCGTGCGTCATTTTCCGGAATTAAGGAATGGATATATGGAACTCCGTGTGCGGCGGCACCTCATGCTACTGGTAGTGGTGCTGCTGGCTAATTTTTCCTTCATTGTGCCGGCGCTGGCTGAAACGACTCCCATCCGGACGGCCATGGCCGGCTTCGACGGCCGTCCAGCCGATGGGCCAGCCGCGAAACACCTCAAGGTCAACACCTACAACCTGTATCTTGGCGCCGACCTCTCCCCAATCATCGCCGCCCCAAATCTAGCGGAGATGATCCGCCAGACCAGAATCGCCTACCGGCACGTGCTGTGGGCTGACTTCCCTGCGCGGGCGCGGGCGATTGCCAGGCTGCTCGCCCGGCAACGGCCCGACGTGCTCGGCCTGCAGGAGGTCGCGCTGTGGAAAGAGGGCCCGATCGGCGGTCCGCTGCGCACCACTGTCGACTACCTGCCGATCCTGCTCAAGGCGCTCAGGGAACAGGGCCTGAACTACGAGGTTGCCGCGAAGAACACCAACTTCACCGCCCAGTCGCCGATCGGTCCTACCCGACAGGTGAGCTTGACCGATCACGATGCGATTCTTGTGCGAACCGGCACCACCGGCCGGTGGCGAGTCAGCCACTCCGAGTCGCATGATTACATGGCTCGGTTGACCATCCCGACCGCGGCGGGACCGATCGCGATTCCACGCGGCTGGTCAGCGGTCGACGTGACGGCTCGGGGCCGGACGGTACGAGTCGCCAATACCCATCTTGACCCCGACAGCCCGCAGATCCGTAACGCCCAGGCGGAAGAGCTGCGTACCAAGCTCGCCACCGCGGCACACCCGGTGGTCCTGCTCGGTGATCTGAACGCACCGCCCAGTGACCCCACTGGCCCGTACGCTCTTTTCGCTCAGGACGGGTATACGGACGCGTGGACGGCGATCCATGGCCCCGATGGCGGCTTCACCGCCACTCAGATAGACCTTGATACGGTGCCGTCAACTCTTTACGAGCGCATCGACTACGTGCTGTACAATTCTATGCGTCCCGAAGATTCAGATTCCGGACACATTCAGGTGGTTCGGGCGACCGTAATCGGCAACAAACTGCGCGACCGGACCCTCTCTGGGTTGTGGCCTTCCGATCACGCGGGCGTTGTAGCCACACTCGCGATCTCCCGTCCATAGCATTAACCTGCGTTTTCTCGGCGGTGTACCAGAGCACCTCTGCCCGTCTCGAGGATCATGAGAAGTGGCAAATGCTGTTACCTGGTATTTCTCGGTTGTGGGGGACGTCGTTGGCTGGGGGAGTCCCACCACGACCAAGAACCTCGATCCGGCGGGGATGTGGTGGGTGCTCCAAACGTCGCTATCGGCGTTCGTTGACGATGTAGGTGCGTATGGACGAGCGGTCGAGGAAACGGGCCTCGTCCTCGGCGATGATCCGCCCGATCTCCTCGCCGGCGAGGGCGTCGACCGTCTTCCGGTACATTTCCTCGCTCTCGTAGGTCAGCTCGGTCATGACGTCGAACAGCCGCTCCGTGGCGCGACCCGGGGCCATGTGACCGGTCCGGTGTTCGGTGCCCTCCACCGCGAAGTTGCGCCGGTAGTCGGAATAGAAGGGCAGCAGCCTGCTCACCAGGGGAACGTGTTTCTCCTCGTAGTAGGCGATGAACTCGTCCATCGTGAGGCCTGGCCTGCGGCTCATGAGGGACACGATCTTGATCACACGCTCTCCCTGGAGATCGACGGTTCGAGCGCGGCCGCGAGCGCCCCGTACACGTCGTGCAGGAAACCCCACGGTGCGTGGTGTGTGCGGGCGGGCCACGAAGCCACCGTGGATGACGCCGGGGGCCTGTGTCGCAGTTTCCTGAGAAGTGACCCCCTGGGACCTGGTGGGGCGCGAGGCGCGCGGTGGCCTGACGGATGATCAGTTCATGTCGAAGATCCTCCAAGGTCCGATGACGATCGGGCTGAGCGGTTCGTGCGGGACCGAGGGACGGCGAGGTATGCGGCCCGGCAGGCAAGCCGTGGAGGCCGGGCGACAGCGACGGCCGGCCAGCCTCCGGCGGTGAGGTGGACGTCCGATCCCGGCCTGCGGGTGCAGGTGGAGGCGATCCTCGCGCTGCTTCCCGAGGACAGGCTCCGGATGCTCGAAATCGAGGTCGGGGTGCTGTCCGATCTGCGTCCCGCTGTGGGGTAGCCGGCTGTGACCGGGTTCCATCTTCGCGGCCAGCGTGGTCAGGGGTGCGGCCGACACCCAGCCGCACCGGGGACTGTCAGGCCCCGGCACTCTCGGTGGCGAGGCGAGCGAGTACGTCGGCGTGACACGGCTCGTCCAGCGGGCACCAGCACGCCAGCTGATGGCCGGCGAGGTCGGGCAGGTGGTCGAGCACCCAGGAGCGGGAGACCATCCCCACGCGCCGGCCCCCGGGCAGCTCGTCCGGTCCCTCACCGGCGAGCCATGCGGCGTACCGCCGGATGGCGTCGGCCCGGCCACACTCACGGTGATCGAACGGGTTACCCCACGGGGTGGTCCGGTCGACCTTCTCGGCGCCCGCCGGCATGCGCCACCCCGGGACGCGGGACAGCCGGATGCGGGCCGGGGTGGTGGTCATACTGCCTCCAGGTCGTGCTGCGCGACGTCGTACCTGACGGAGGGGAAGCGCATCAACGTCATGCCCGACTCCGCTGAGGTGACCACACAGCAGGCGGCTGACTTCCTGACCGTGTCCCGGCCCTATTCGATCAGGCTGTTGGAGTCCGGCGAGATCCTGTTCTGTCTGGTCGGTACCCATCGGCGGGTCAGGTTCCGTGACCTCCACGAGTACCGGAGCCGCGACGACCTGGAGCGCGGGGGTGCGGCCGACGACCTGACCGGGCTGACCCAGGAGCTGGGGATGCACTGAGCCTTTCCGTGTAACCGTCCGTTACGGTGTGTGATTCACAAGGTCGTGCGGTCCGTGGTGGCTGTCAGGTGGTGCGGTCGTGTTCGATGTGGAGGATCACGAGAGCGGCGGCGACGATCCTGCCGATCTTCCAGGGGTCGAGGCTGATGTTGCCCAGGGTGCGGAAGGTGCTCTTGAGTAGCGCGTTCGCGCGTTCACCGACGGCGCGCAGGGCGCGGTGAACCCGGTTGTGCTTCTTCTGGTCGTCGGGGAGCGCCTCGCCTTTCGGCTTCTTGAACGGGACGGCGACCTGGTCCTGTAGCCCTTCGTAACCGAGGTCGGCGAGGACCTCGCCACCGCCTGCGGCCCACCGCCCGAGGACGGGCAGGGCGCCGGAGGCGCGCAACGCGGTGGTGTCGTGCTCGCGGCCGGGGCGGACGTTCGAGGTCCACAGCGGCCAGCCGTCGTCCGGGGCGGAGACAACCTGGATGTTCCCACCATGGTTGTGGACCTTGGCGGACCACCAGAGATCCACGCCGTCGGTCGGGCCGGGAGCACGGACCCGGTCCGTCTCGATCACCGTGCCGTCCACGATGACGTGGCCGTAGCCGGCGGCCTTCGCCGCCAGCAGTACGTTGCGCAGGTCGGGGGCCTGCGCGGCCAGCACCGCGATGCCCTCGTGGAGGTAGTCGTAGCCCGTCGACCGGCCGATCTGGTTGTCGCGGACGAGCTGGGCCAGCCGGGTGCCGTCGACGAACCAGCGCAGCACGAGCACGGCCTGCGCCCGGCAGTCCAGCGCCCGCCTGCCCGCCCGGGTGCCGCGGCGGGCCCGCTCCGCGGCCAGCAGGGCCTCCAGCCGGTCGACGGTGTGGTCACCGAGGGGCAACTCGGCGGTATATGTGACACTCACGTGGACGCGGGGCCTCTCAGAAGCTGATCTTTGGTCGGACCAGACTTCCTAACAGAGGTCCCGCGTTTCCTTACCGCGGCCCTCAGCCTCACCCGCGCCAACTACACCCCGCGACGATCACACGTGGTGACCGAAAGTCACGCGGAAAGGCTCACTGACCGATGGCCTTCACGGTGGTGGTCTACGACGCCAGCGTGCTCCACCCGAACACGTTGCGCGATCTGCTGATCCGGATTGCTGGGAGGGAACAGCCGGGCTCACTGCTACCCGGACTTCCACCCCCGGCAGACGCTGGCTGTCAAGGGCCACCGAGAAGGCGATTCTGCTCGCCGGCACCTATCGGGATCAACCGGCCGTCCTGAAGGTACTCACCGACCAGGCACAGCCGTGGCGGGAACGGTTCGCCCGCGAAAGCGCCGCCTACGAGGCGTTCACCGCCGCGCCGCCACCGGTGCACGTCCCGCCGCTGATGCGCTCCTGCGCAGTTCCCCGTTTCACACCTGACTGCGGCAAGCATCGGTGGAAGTGGAAGCCCTGCAACAATGACTTCCTCCCCGGCATTCAACGACTCCACGCTCTTCTCCCTGTCGGCCGCCCGGTTGCGATGGTGGAGCCCGCTCCACACACGGACGCCCGGACCGCGTTGGGGTGGCGCCGAGGGCATGGGGCGCCGCGGGACGGGCCCTCCCTGTCGGTCTCGGGTGAGACATCCGCCGGGCTACCGACCCTCCGAACGCAACACTGCCTTCGGAATCAGCGGTTATGGAGTGTGGGCGCCCTCAATCAGCATGCCGACCAGGAAGGTCGCGACTGTTTGTTCAAGTGCCTCGGCGAAAGGAACGTGCATGAATGCCAGGCTCGGATCGGCGTCGTAGGCGGCGAGGACGGCGGGGGCGGGATGACTGTGGGTCCACAGGGCTCCCACGAGGATTATGATCATGCTGGCTGCTCGGGCGGAACGTTCTTCCTTGAGCTCGGGGAGTAGGCGTTGGAGGAGCGTGGCAAGTCCGACCAGGCTGTCGCGTGCACCCTGCTTGTACCGGGTTGCGACCTCGATGGAGACGTTGTGCTCCAGCACTCCG
Source organism: Parafrankia sp. Ea1.12 (assembly GCF_900465275.1). Classification (NCBI taxonomy): domain Bacteria; kingdom Bacillati; phylum Actinomycetota; class Actinomycetes; order Frankiales; family Frankiaceae; genus Parafrankia; species Parafrankia sp. Ea1.12. The sequence goes on from NZ_UBIZ01000478.1 coordinate 43,117, forward strand.
GCCTGTGCGCTGAGCAGTTCGCAGAGCATCGGGTGAGTTGCAAACGAGGTGGCGAGTGCGCTGGCCACGGATTGGGCCCTGCTGTGCGGCGGGGCGGATGGGTCGACGTTCGACTGCAGTGCCTCGTCGATCTCTGCCAGGAGTTCGGCGGCGGCGTGGTCGAGGAGGTCGAGGAGCACGGCCTCACGCGACTCGAAGTAGCGCAGCACGTTGGACTTCGCCAGTCCGACGCGGCGGCTCAGCTCGTTCAGGCTCAGCGCTGCGACGGGCATCTCATCGAGCATCGTGGCGGCAGTCTGGAGGATGCTCTGCCGCCGCACGGTGCGCTGCTCCTCGCTCCTGGCGCGTTGGAAAGCTGTCACACCACCCATTCTAGGAGACCGCCGGTCTCTTGGCTATAGACCGTCGGTCTCTTACTCTTCGGGGGTCGGTGGTCCGATCGAGGGTCGAGGGCTGCCGGTCGGAGGCGCACCTCCCGTTGGCGGGCAACGGCAACCGATCGCACGGACCCCTCCCTGCGTGCGGCACGAAGATCGTCGCAGCTATGCCGTCGGCTACGGCGCCGAACCCTCCTCGCCCTGCGTCGCGCCCTGTCGGGTCGCGCGTTCAACGCACTCGCGGGGCGCGCGCTCCACTGTTCACTCGCGACGGTTGAGCCGGCTCGAGGGTGCGCGCCCGAAGTCGGGACCCACGTCCCGCCACTGACGACGGCCGACAGGAACCGCCTGCGGCGCCGACCTCGAACTGTACGACGCGATACAGACCGGCGGTCTCTTGACTGGAGACCATCGGTCTCTTACAGTAGAGACCGATGGTCTGATAGATGCTTCCCGACCCGATTGGGTGTCGGCCAGTACCTGCTCGGACAGCGCCCCCGGCCTGGCCGGAGTGCAACACCACGACACGGCGAAAGGAACTGACATGACCAAGAAGGTAGCTCTGGTCACCGGCGCCTCCTC
>NZ_UBIZ01000477.1:0-1445 GCF_900465275.1 Parafrankia sp. Ea1.12
CTACAGAGCTTGAATGGTCAGGGTCTGGCTACGGGGGTTCCGGGTCGAGGGGCAGGTCGGTCTGGCCGAGGAAGCCGGCGATCAGGTCGGGGCGGTACTGGATGCGCTTGAGCAGGGTCTTGATCGTGGCCGTGAGCTGGTCGACGGTGACGCGGACGTGGTTGCCCAGGTCGCGTTTGACGTGGGCCCATACGCCTTCGACGGGGTTGAGATCCGGGGCGTAGGCGGGCAGGGGCACCACGGTCAGCCAGCGGGCGTGGCGGGTGAGGAACACGCGCATCGCGGCGCTGTGGTGGGTGTTGAGGTTGTCCCAGCACAGGATGATCGGGGCGTTCAGCTGGTGGTGCGCGGCGACGAGCAGGGTGGCGTAGTCGTCCTCGGAGAAGCTGCGGCGCTCACCCTTACGGCCATGGTGGGTGAGCACCCGGTAGAACAGCCGGGGCCGCTGGCCGGGCCGGTAGCAGACCAGAGCGGCCATCGACACCCGCCCCGAGCCCTTCCCCGACACCCGCACGGTCGGGGTGTGTCCCCGCGGGGCCCAGGTCCGGGCCTTGGGCGGGCGCAGGCTCTGCCCGGCTTCGTCCTCGAAGACGATCCACGCGCCGGTCGTCGCCGCTAGCCTCGTACCTTCGCCCAGGTCTCCGCGCGCCACGCGGCGACCTTCTGATCGTCGCGTTCGGCGGCGCGACGGGCGGGAATCTGGGGGCTGTAGCCCAGGCGGTGCAGCAGATACGACGTACCGCGCAGGGTGTAGCGGGTGTGGAACAGCCGGCCGATCAGCAGGGTCACCCGGGCCAGGGTCCAGCGCTGGTCGGGCCAGCCGTGCGCGGCCGGACCCAGGTCCAGTTCCCCGCGCAGCCGATCAAGCTGGCGGTCCGATAGCCGGCACGACGCCCCGCTCGGTCCCCGCGACGCCAGCGCCGCCGTGCCACCGGCCTTCCAGCGCCGTTTCCACTGGTAGGCCGACTTCGTACTCACCCGCAGCCGCTCGGCGACCTCGACCGGAGCGACACCTGCGGCGAACAGGTCCGCCGCCTGCGCCCGGACCGCTTCCCGCCGGGCACGACCCTGCGCGGTAAGCCCGCCACCATCCGCATACCTCATGCCAGCGGCAAGCCCTGAGCACGGTCAGGCCATACCCGGACAGACCGGATGTGATCAAACAGACCCCGACCATTCAAGATCTGGTAGCGCCGGGATAAACCGGCTTGGAGAAGGAGATGGAAGAGCTCTACGTCGAAGGAGTAGCGACCCACGACGACCCCGAGCCATGTGGCTGCTTCCGTAAGGGGGCTGCTGAAGCGTTGGTAGGGGCACGTGTAGGCCGGGTGATTGAGCCGCGAAATGAACAGTTCCAGGGCGCCGACACGTTCAGATCCGTGGAAGGCAACACCGCCGGGAGCGTTAGTCGCGAGTTCCCGGTGGGCCCGGCGCGGTCAGACCTA
>NZ_UBIZ01000571.1:0-1476 GCF_900465275.1 Parafrankia sp. Ea1.12
GTGGTGGGCGGCGGCCGGCGGAACGGGGCGTGGGTCTCAGGGCGCCCCCTGCCGGTTGTCCGATGTGCCATGCTGGGCGCCGGACGGTCGGGGAGGAAGCCGGTGTGAATCCGGCGCGGTCCCGCCACTGTTACCGGGGAGTCCCCCTCAGCGGAAGGTCACGGCGGCCCTGCGGGCCGTTGGAAGGCCGAGGGTGGATGGTGATCCGGCAGCCAGGATACTTCCGCCGTCCGTGCTGGCTTCGAGGGCGAGGACACCCCGGGGAGGACATCGGCATGCCCACGACTGTGTGCGGCCGCGCGGCGACGGCCGGGTGGCGTTCGACGGCCCGTGCGGGGGTGGCGGGCCGGTGGTGACGTTCCCGTTCTCCGCGCTGGTCGGCCAGGATGATCTGCGGTTGGCGTTGCTGCTCAACGCGGTGTCCCCGACGGTGGGCGGGGTACTGGTCCGCGGGGAGAAGGGCACGGCGAAGTCGACGGCGGTCCGCGCGCTGGCGGGGTTGCTGCCGCCGGTGGCGGTGGTGCCGGGCTGCCGGTTCTCCTGCGATCCGGCGGCGCCGGTGGTGCACTGCCCGGATGGCCCGCACCCGACCAGCCTCGCCGACGGTCACGGTGCCGGCGGGGTGGGGGTGTCGCGGCCGGCGCGGCTGGTGGAGCTGCCGGTCGGCGCGTCGGAGGACCGGGTGACCGGCGCGTTGGACCTGGACCGGGCACTGGCCGAAGGGGTGACCGCGCTGCGCCCGGGGCTGCTCGCGGCCGCGCACCGCGGGGTGCTCTACGTCGACGAGGTGAACCTGCTCGCCGACCATCTGGTGGATCTGCTGTTGGACGCGGCCGCGCTCGGGGTGGCGCAGGTGGAACGCGACGGGGTGTCGGTCAGCCATCCGGCGCGGTTCTGGCTGGTGGGGACGATGAACCCGGAGGAGGGTGAGCTGCGCCCGCAGCTACTGGACCGGTTCGGGTTGACGGTGCAGGTGACGGCCAGCCGTGACCCGCGGGTACGCGCGCAGGTGGTACGCCGCCGGTTGACGTTCGAAGCCGACCCGGTCGGGTTCGCCGCCGTCTGGGCCGGCGCGGAGGCGGAGCTGGCGGGGCGGATCGCGGCCGCGCAGGCCCGGTTGGGCCGGGTGGAGCTCTCCGACGCCGCGTTGGACGCGGTCGCCGCGGTGTGCGCGGCGTGTGACGTCGACGGGATGCGCGCCGACGTGGTGCTGGCGAAGACGGCGATGGCGCGCGCGGCGTGGGAGGGTCGGGCGGAGGTCAGCCCGGATGACATTCGGGTCTCGGCCCGGTTCGTGCTGCCGCATCGGCGCCGCCGTGGCCCGTTCGACGCCCCGGGTGGGGACGGCGGCGCGCTCGACGACACGGTCGAGGAGGTGCTGCGCGACCGGGTACACCCCGGCGACGGCCCCCCGGACGGGGACGGGCCGGATGATTCTCCTGGTGGCGGGTCGCCGGGTGGTGGCCAGCGGTGGCG
>NZ_UBIZ01000473.1:0-1153 GCF_900465275.1 Parafrankia sp. Ea1.12
CAGTTCACCGCCTCCTTCGACGCGGTCCTCGCGGATGCCGGTATCGACGCGGTCGAGATCCCACCCCGGACTCTGCGGGTGAACGCCTACGCGGAACGGTTCGTCCGCACGGTCCGAACGGAAGTCACCGACCGGATGCTGATCGTCGGCGAGCGGCACCTGCGCACCGTCCTGACCGAGTACACCGTCCACTACAACGGACGACGACCCCACCGCGGCCGCGGCCTTCAGCCACCACGGCCCGACCACCCCATCGCCGACGTCACGACGACACGGATCAAGCGCCGACCCGTCCTCGACGGCTTGATCAACGAGTACGAACGGGCAGCCTAAGAGCGTGTCTCAGGTGGGGTGTGGGAGTTTCTTCCAGCAGGTGATCGCGGCGGCCAGGCAGAGGAATCCGAGGAAGTTACGGCCGTTGCGTTCGTAGCGGACGGTCAGCCGGCGGTAGCCGTCAAGCCACGCGATCGTTCGTTCGATCTTCCACCTGTGCCGGCCGAGACGTTCGGTGCTCTCCACCCCGCACCGGGCGATACGTACCGCGATACGACGCCTGCGCAGGAAACGACGCAGCTCCGGCTGGTCGTAGGCCTTGTCTGCCCGCAGCTTGTCCGGCCGGCGCCGCCGTGGCCCATGCCGGGAACGGATCGCCGGGATACTCGCGACCAGCGGGATGAGGACCTGGCTGTCATGCAGGTTCGCCGTCGAGACCGCCACAACCAGCGGCAACCCGGCCCCGTCGGTCAGAACATGCAGCTTCGAACCCGCTTTGCCACGATCGACCGGGTTCGGACCGGTCAGAGATCCCCCCTTTTCGCCCGCAGACTGGCCGCGTCCACGATCACCGACGACCAGTCGACCTGCCCGGCCCCGCCGTGGGCGTCGAGGACCGCCCGGTGCAGCCGGAACCAGACCCCCGCCTGGGTCCAGGTCTGGAACCGGCGGTGCGCCGTGGGTACCGACACCCCGAACTCGGCAGGCAGATGCCGCCAGGCGCACCCCGCCGTCAGCACGTAGACCACCGCAGTGAACACCGCCCGATCCTCTATCGGCGCGGTCCCACCACCCTGGTGGCGGGTCTCGAACCGGGGCAGCAGCGGTTCCACCAGCTCCCACAGATCGTCCGGGACCAGCCGCAGAGCGAGGCTGCTCC
>NZ_UBIZ01000469.1:0-341 GCF_900465275.1 Parafrankia sp. Ea1.12
GCAGGACAAGGAGCTCCGCCTCCTTCGAGGTGTCCCCACGCATCCGGAGCAGCATCAGCCCGAGAGTGTTCCGTGTCAGGGCGTAGAGCAGCGACCACACCATGACCACCCAGCCTGCCCGACACGGGCCCCGCCCCGCGGGCAAACGCGCAGGTCACCGCCCAAATCGGGGTTCTGGAGCCCCACAGGGTCCATTTCTGTGTGATCAGACGGCGGTGCCACCGTAGGACGGTGCCGGGAGTGACCAGCCGGTGCGCTCGCAGTGCCTTGGGGAGAAGTCGGATCAGGGCGGCGAGCACCGCCCGGTCCGCCCAGTCCCACCGGGGCTTGGGCTGGGTACG
>NZ_UBIZ01000466.1:0-458 GCF_900465275.1 Parafrankia sp. Ea1.12
GCCTGCCCCCGCACCGGCCCCTGCTCTGAGGGGCACCGCACGTGGGAGCAGCGCGCGACCCGCGACCTGGCCCACGTCGAAGCCCACTGGTCGGCCCACCCGCATCACGGGGTGGGGATCGCAACTGGCCCGTCCGGGCTGGTCGTGGTCGACCTCGACACCCCCAAGCCGGGCGACCCGCCGTTGCCCGCCGGCTGGCAGGCCGAAAGGGTCCGGACCGGCGCCGACGTCCTGACCGTGCTCGCGCGCCGCGCCGGGGTCGAGATCCCCCGCACCTACATGGTCCGCACCGGCCGCGGCGGTTGGCACCTGTACTACGCCGCCCCGCTCAACATCCGGATGGGAAACAGCAGCCGGACTCTCGGCCCGTGGATCGACACCCGCGCGTGGGGCGGACAGGTCGTCGCCGCCGGAACGACCGTGGCCGGACGTCCGTACACGACCGTCCGGGACCTTCC
>NZ_UBIZ01000464.1:0-714 GCF_900465275.1 Parafrankia sp. Ea1.12
GAGGATCGGGCGGTGTTCACCGCGGTGGTCTACGTGCTGACCTCGGGGTGTGCCTGGCGGCATCTGCCGGCCGAGTTCGGGGTGTCGGTGCCCACGGCGCACCGTCGGTTCCAGGCCTGGACCCGGGCGGGTGTCTGGCCCCGGCTGCATCGGAAGATCCTTGATCTGCACGGTGCGGCCGGGCAGGTCGACTGGTCGTCGGTGATCGTGGACGCGGCCAGTCTCCGCGCGAAAAAGGGGGAAGCCTGACCGGTCCGAACCCGGTCGATCGCGGCAAACCGGGCTCGAAAATCCATGTCCTGACCGACGCGGACGGGCTGCCGCTGGTCGTGGCGGTCTCGACGGCGAACCTGCATGACAGCCAGGTCCTCATCCCGCTGGTCGCGAGTATCCCGGCGATCCGTTCCCGGCATGGGCCACGGCGGCGCCGGCCGGACAAGCTGCGGGCAGACAAGGCCTACGACCAGCCGGAGCTGCGTCGTTTCCTGCGCAGGCGTCGTATCGCGGTACGTATCGCCCGGTGCGGGGTGGAGAGCACCGAACGTCTCGGCCGGCACAGGTGGAAGATCGAACGAACGATCGCGTGGCTTGACGGCTACCGCCGGCTGACCGTCCGCTACGAACGCAACGGCCGTAACTTCCTCGGATTCCTCTGCCTGGCCGCCGCGATCACCTGCTGGAAGAAACTCCCACACCCCACCTGAGACACGCTCT
>NZ_UBIZ01000463.1:0-59927 GCF_900465275.1 Parafrankia sp. Ea1.12
ATCGCCACCCCGGCCGCATCCTGACCCTGCCGGCCTCCGACCAGCCCCGACCGTGGCGGTCGGGTGAATCCCACCGGACTCACCCGACCGCCACAGTCGTCCACGCGACGGCCCGCACCCGACGGCCGGGGCCGGATCGCCGGGTGCCGGATCGCTGTCGCGGTGACCGCGGACCGGGTCAGGCGCGGGTCTGCTGGCGGCCGCGCTGGGTGACGTCGGTGCGCCGGGCGGCGACGTGGCTGGTTCCGGGCCGCCACATCTCGGCCATGAGCCCTTCGGCCAGGTGCGCCTCGTCGAGGGTCGCCGTGTTCGCCAGCTGCCGGTAGTGCAGCAGCAGCCGGCGAACGCTCTGCCCGTCGTTGCTCACGATGTCGCCGGCCAGCCGCCGCGCGCACCCCAGCAGCTCGTCGTGCGGCACGACGTGGTTGACCAGGCCGAGCCGCAGCGCCTCCGCCGCGGTCAGGAAGTTGCCGGTCAACGACATCTCGACGGCCCGGCGCAGCCCGATCGACCGCGCCAGCAGGACTGTGGCCCCGCCGCCCGGCATGATCCCGAGCCGGGCATGGGTGTCTGCGAACAGGGCGCGCTCCGAGGCCACCAGGAACGTGCACTGCAGGGCCAGCTCGAGGCCTCCCGTCACGGCCACGCCGTTGACGGCTCCGATGACCGGCTTGTCGATGACGGGCAGGAACCGGAACAGCCCGTTGTCGTACCGCTCGGGCCCCTCCCCCGGCCCGCGCGGGACGGCGGAGGGCGGCACCTCGCCCGAGACCTCCTTGAGATCGACCCCGGCGCAGAACGCGGGATCGGTGCCGGTCAGGATCACCGCGTCGACGCCGGGATCATCCCCGGCCGCGGCGACGGCGTCCCACAGCGCGTGCGTGAGCGCCCGGCTGAGCGCGTTGCGCGCGGCGGGCCGGTTGAGCGTCACCGTCGTGACGCGGTCCGCGGTCTCGACTACGACGACGGGCTCGCTCTCGCCCACCACCGCCACCCCGCTTCCGTAGGTCATGGATTCACCATCGGGTCAAGGATCCACCGGCTCGGGCGGTGTCCCGCTACCGCACGGCAGCGGCGGCCGGCCCACGCACGGCCGCCGCGACCCCGCCGTCCACGAGGAGGTCGATGCCGCTGACGAAGCGCGCCTGGTCCGACAGGAGGAAGGCGACCACGTCGGCGACGTCCTCGGACTGCCCGATGCGGCCGACCGGGGTCCGTTCGACGAGCGCCTGCATGGAGCTGTGCTCCGCCGCCTCCTGCTTGCCCTGCGGCGTGTCGATGATCCCCGGGGAGAGGGAGCAGACCCGGCCGCCGAGCGGCCCGACCCGGACGGCCTCCTGCTGGGCGAAGCGCTGCACCCCCCGCTTGGCCCACGAGTAGGCCCAGCCCGAGTCCTCGACCGTGGCGCCGAGCGCGGCGTGGATCCGGTCGAGGAGGTCCGGGGCGAGCGGGTCGTCCAGCGCGGCGTCGGCGGTCGGGTGGGGTTCACCGATCGCCAGGATCGGCGCCATCGAGGCGAAGTAGACCGACGCCGTGCCGGCCGTGGTGAGCGGCCGCAGCGCCTGCGCCAGCTGCGCCGTGGCGACCAGGTCGACGGCGAAGATGCGCCGCCAGTCGGCCATGGTCGGGGAGATCCCGGCCGCGTGGGCGACGGCGCGCAGCGTGCCGAGCTCGGCGACCCGGGCGGCGAGCCGCTCCACGCCGTCGACGTCGGTGATGTCCAGGACGAACGGCTCGACGGTGGCCGAACCGGCCTTGGTGAGCTCGCCGACCACTCCGGCGACGGCGGGGTCGCGGTCCACCAGGAGCAGGACGTCCACCAGGTCGACGAGCCGGTGGGCGCAGGCCAGGCCCATGCCGCGGCCGGCCCCCGTCACGATGCCCACGGTGCTCACGGCTCGATCACCACCCGCAGCGCGCCGGCCTTGCGGTCGGCGGCGACCCGGAACGCCTCGGCGGCGTCGGCGATCGGGAACCGGTGGGTGATCAGCGTCCGGGTGATCTCGGGGTCCTTGGCGAGCATGGCCGCCGCGTCCTCCATCTCCCGACCGTTCTCATGGGCGCAGTAGCCCATGGAGGGGATGAGCCGCCCCTCGCGGTGGAACAGCGGGCTCCAGTTGACCCCGACCTTGGCTGCCAGCTGGACCCCCACGCAGACCACCGTGCCACCGGGGGCGACGAGATCGATCGCGCGGTCGAGGCCGCTGTCCGAGCCGGCGGCCTCCACGACGACGTCGTAGAGCCCGTCGTGGGCGAGCGTCGCGCCGAGCCGCTCCCCGGCCTCGGCCTGGTGGGGGTGACGCGCGTCGAGGGCGATCTCGGGTGCGCCCTGGTGCCGCGCACCGGCGACGGCGAGCAGGCCCAGCGCACCGGCCCCGACGACGGCGACCCGGGTGTTCGGCCCGGTGCCGGCGAGCCGCAGGGCGTGCCAGGAGACCGACGCCGGCTCGACCAGCGGGGCGTCGCGGACGTCGAGGCCGGCCGGGAGCGGGACGAGCCGCTCCGAGGGCACGCGGAACTGCTCGGCTATCCCGCCGTCGGCGGTCGCGCCGAGGGCCTGCTTCGTGTGCTGCACGCAGAGGTTGTACCGCCCCTGCCGGCAGAGGTCGCACACCGTGCAGCCCATGATCGCCTCGACGATCGCCGCCGACCCGTCCTCACGCACGCCCGCCAGCTCGTGCCCGATGATCCGTTGGCTGCCTAATCTGATGTACAGGAGGTCGGAGCTACAGATGCTCGCGGCCGCGATCTTCAACACCTCACCGGAGCCGGGCGGCTCCTCGAGGTCGACGACGCTGACGCCGCCGTTGCCGGCGCGTACGGCTTTCATGGGAGCTCCCTGACGGTGACGATTCGATCCGCCCTTGTCACCCGCATCACCAGAACGCTGTTCTGACCATGCGGAAACAGCTTCTTCATCGCCGGAATCGTACTCTCAGCACCCCGCCGCGGAAACGGTATCGCCGCTTCCCCACCGGCCCCGCTTTCCGGCGCCGGATCTGACCGCGAGACGTCGCCGCGCCGTCGATATGGTGGGGATCTTCCCGGACGAAACAGTCGCCCACCCGACGGCGGCGGCCGCGGGACAAGGGGCGCACGTGCGGCAACGGGCGACGGCGGTGCTCTCGGTGGCCGCACTGACCATTGCGGCGGTCTGCGGGCTCGCCGCGTGCGGGGGCGCGTCGGGCGACGCCGGCTCGGCCGGCGGCGAGGTCCGCGCCGTCGACGGGCCGGTCGACATGGGTGCCCTCAACGACGTCTGCGCCGGGAACGTGGCCCTCACCTCCGCTCCGCCCTACACCGGGCCGGCACCGCATCCGGTGGCATTGTTCAGCCAGCATCAGGGAAACGACCCCACCGGGTCGACGTTCCCCGTCCGGCTGCTCCAAGACGTGGGCCAGCCCGAGCGCGACGCCTTCCTGGCACGGCCGGCGCAGACCCAGCTCGTCGCGTGCGCCGAGCGGGACGCCCGCGAACCCACCGATGTCATCTGCCGTTTCGACATCGGCAGCCAGAAGCAGGTGCCGTTCTTCCGCACCTCGTACCGGATCACGGTGCGCGCGGCGCACACGGGGCAGGTCGTCGCCACCGTCCCGGTGAACCCGGCCGCCGCGGGGTGCCCGACCTCGGTGAAGGTCGCCTGGAGCGGCGCGGAGGTGTTCAGCGCCCCGACCGACCGTCAGATCGTCACCGCGCTGACGCCCTTCGTTTCCTGGGGCGGAACCGGGACACCGCCGGTGCCCGCGGGCCCGGAGGATGCCCCGGCCGCGGGCGGGGCCCCGGTTGTCGAGGGCTCCGTCCAGATGACGACCGGGCCGGGGGTGGACCCCGCCAGCCCCGCGGTCCGCGCCCATCTCACCTTCTGGGACGCCTTCGCCCGGGCCCAGGAAGGCGACCGCGCCGCCCTCGGCACGCTGCTGGACCAGGTCGACGGATCTTTCTTCGGCACGCTGACGACCATCCTGGACCAGAACCGCGCCATCCCGGGCCGATCCGTCCGCGGGCCGCTGCGGCTCCTGGTCACCGGGGTCTCGGCCGGGCCGGAGGGCGGGGCGGAGGGCGGAGCGGCCGCCGTGGACAGCTGTCTGGACGAGACCGGGCGGGAGACCCTGGAGCAGTCGCTGCCCACCGGGCAGATCGGCATCGCGTCCCGGATCCGGGTGAACCTTGCCCGTGACTCCACCGGCGAGTACCGGGCCACGGGCTTCGCCGATGCGCCACCGGCCCCGTGCCCACCCCCCTCCGGGCGGATCAGCTAGCCCGAGGGCGGAAACGGGTTCAGGAGGCGGAGAGGGTGACCTCGGTCGCGGGCCCGGCGAGATTGTGGTGGATGACCAGGGTGGCCGTCGCATCGGTGCCGCCCTGCGGCGTGTACTCGGGGGTGACGACGCACCGGGCGCCTGTCGGCAGGGACGCGCCCTCGCAGTCGCTCGTGTAGCTGAACGCGGCGGCGTCTGATCCCACGATCTCGACGGACGTGACGGCCAGCGGGTCGTCGCCGGTGCTCTCGACCGTCACCGGCTGGCAGGCGGAGCTGGTGCAGAACACCGTCTCCGGCGTCACGGCGATGCCGGGCTCCGGGCCGGGCGGCGTCGTCCCGGCGCTCCCCTCCAGGTTCACCTCGTTGGCGGGACCGCTGAGATTCTGGTGGATGACCAGCGTCGCGACGGCCGCCTCGCCGCTGTCCAGCGGCACGTAGCCGACGCTGAGGGTGCACTGCCCGCCGGGCGGCAGCTCGGCCTCGCAGCCCGCGTCCACGGAGAACGCATCGGCGTCGGGACCGATGATCTCGGTCGAGGTGACCCGCAGCGTGCCGGTGCCGGTGCTTTCCACGGTCACGGTCCCGGCGCACCCCGAGTCATCGCAACTCAGCGTCTCCGGGGTCACCTCGATGCCCGGCTCACCCGGCCCGCCGCTCGGCCCGCCGTCGTCCGGTGTGGCCGAGGGGTCCGTGTCCTCGGGAACCTCCGGCAGTACCTCGACCTGCTCGGACTCGAAACGGTCACCGGAGTCGTCGTCTGTCGCTTCGGCGACCACCCCGGTCGCCGGGCCGGTCACCTCCAACAGCGCGACGTTCTCCTCGGCCTGCGGGACGAGTCGGTTCGCCCCGTCCACGGAGAAGTGCAGGTTCACCGCGGCCAGCAGCGTGAACCAAGCATCCTTCAGCTCACCGGCGACCTTGTGACGAAGGATCATCAGGGTTCGGTCCGATGGGACGTCCCGCGGCAATGCAACCGATTCGCTGATCGTGAAGGTGCCGATCGGGGTCACCAGGTCACGACTCGCGCTGACGTCGATGTTGCCGTTCTCATCGATGGCGAACACGATGGGCGCGAACGGTGGCTTGTATTCGGCCTGGCAGGCACTGGCGCCGACTAGAACAACGACCGCCAGCAGAAATCCTGCGGCGCGGCGCCGACCGGCCCGGGCCACCGCCGTGAACCCGGTACGATCCTTCCGCCGCCGCCTCCTCGGCTTCGCCGCCACCGCACGGGTCTCGCCTTCCTTCGGTACGCCCGGCCTGAGATCGATGCTCACCTGAGACGTCACTGGAAGGCCCCCCGGCTGTGAGTGAACGGGCGTTTGGCGCGCGGAACCACGCTGGCCCGATGGGCCAGCGCACCCCCCCGTGGCGCGCTGGCCCGGGTTCACCGGACCGGCCGCGGCGGATGTGGCCGGCGATCCGGCTGACCGGCGCGGGTGCCGTTTTCCCACGGGGCGCTGTTTCCCCCGAAGGATGATCGGTCACGAAGATGAGCCTGATCTTTCCGGGAGCGGCCAACATCAGGGGTAGCCCTGAAACCGGGACCGGCTTCGAGTGGCATCCTCGGACAAATGTCCGCCACGGCGCTTCTCACGGATAACCACGCGAATTTCTGTGCCCTGGCAAGCGTCACCCTGACGGCCGGCGGCTACCGGGTCGTCGGTGACGCCGGACAGGATGGGCCGGACTGGCCGCGGCGGTCGCCGTCATCCCGGACATCGTGCTGCTCGTCCTGCAGCTTCCCGACCTCGACGGCCAGTCGGCAGCCGAGCCTGATCGCGTCGTCGGCGCGCCCTGAACACGTCGGTCAGTGATGTGCTCGCAGATAGGTGAGCACCGCGAGAACCCGCCGGTGATCGTCCGGTTCGGGTGCCAGGCCGAGCCGGGTGAAAATGCTGCGCACATGGGATTCGACCGTCTTCGGAGTGAGGACCAGCTGCGCACCGATCGCCTGGTTGGAACGGCCCTCGGCCATCAGCGCGAGCACCTCCCGTTCGCGGGCGGTCAGGGTGTGCAGGGGATCACGCCGCGACCGGGCGGCGATCATCAGGTCGACGACCTCGGGGTCGAGAACGCAGCCGCCCGCCGCGACCCGGGTAACGGCCTCGACGAACGCCTCGATGCCGGTCACGCGCTCTTTGAGTAGATAGCCCACGCCCCGGGCGTTCGCGCCGAAAAGCACCGGAAGGTAATGCGACTCCAGGTAGTGCGAGAGCAGCAGCACCCCGAGGTCCGGATGCCGGGCGCGCAGCTCCACCGCGCTCTCCAGCCCTTCCAGCCGGCCGGTGGGAGGCATGCGGATGTCGATGACCGCGATGTCGGGGCGTAGCGCCGAGACCGCGTTACGCAGCCCGTCGGCGTCGCTCACCTGCCCCACGACCTGGAAGTCGTGCTGCTCCAGCAGCCAGGCGATGGCCTGACGGAACAGCGGCGCGTCGTCCGCCAGGACGACCCGGGTCGGCGTCACACGCATGGGAGCACAGCTCGTATGGACGTCCCACCTCCGGCACGGTCGCCCACCGTCAGCCCGCCGACGACCGCGGCGACCCGGACGACCACGCCGACGGCCACAACACCGAGCACCACAGCCGCCCGTACTCGGTATGGACGAGCCGGCTTGTCCCCCTTGGCACCGCCCCAGCATCCCAGACCCGCCACGAAACGTCACAGACCTGACACAAGGAGATCGCACGTCTTACCGGACCCGCCGCGGGCCCAATCAAGTCGGCACGCCCCGCCGGCCACGTCTCTATGTACGGTTCCGAGCAACCGCGGCGGTTCGAGCCGTCCGAAATCCCCGGCTGTCTCCGGCGACCTCGGGGAGATTCCCGATGAGTTGAATCTTCTCAGTCCGGTGGGCGGAGGGCCGGCGGCTCAGATGGTCACCCAGAGCGGCGAAGAGGCCACTTTCAATGATCGAAAGTGGCCTCTAGCTGGTCGGGGTGGCGGGATTCGAACCCACGACCTCTTCGTCCCGAACGAAGCGCGCTACCAAGCTGCGCCACACCCCGCGACCGTGGCTCAGTGTACTAGACGCAAGGATCCGAGTGGCGTGCCGGGGTGCCCCGGTTTTCGGAACGGTCCACCGGGCCGGCACCGGCGCTCCGCCGGCTCGCCCGCCCTCCAGCCCGCCCTCGGGACCGCCGGCCTGCCCTCCGGGGACGGCACGGATCAGCGACGTTCGGTGAGCGTGAGCAGCGTTGCCTCCGGGCGGCAGTTGAAGCGGAACGGGGCGAACGGTGAGGTACCGAGCCCGGCGGACACGTGCAGCCAGGAGTGCCGCCCGCCCGCCGCGTGCCGCGACAGGCCCCAGGCCCGCTCCCGGCCGATGCCGCAGTTGGTGACCAGCGCGCCGTAGCCGGGCAGCCGGATCTGTCCGCCGTGGGTGTGGCCGGAGAGGATGAGGTCGACCCCGTCCGCCGTGAAGGCGTCCAGCACCCTGGGCTCGGGGGTGTGTGACAGGCCGAGCGCCAGCGCCGCGCCCGGCTCGGGCGGGCCGGAGACCAGGGCGAGCCGGTCGCGGCGCAGGCGGGCGTCGTCGACCCCACGCAGGTCGAGGGTGCGGCCCCCCATGTCGATCGTGCCCCGGATGTTGGTCAGCTCACGCCAGCCGCTGGCCGTGGCGAGCGCGCGGGCGAAACCCGCCCAGTCGAGCGCCGGGCCCTTCGGCCCGGGCGTGTACGTGCGTTCGAGATAGCGGTGTGGGCTGCGCAACGTTGGTGCGTGGTAGTCGTTGTTGCCCGGCACGAACAGGCCGGGGAAAGTGAAGAGCGGGTCGAGCGCGGCGAGCAGCGGGGCCTGGGCCCGGGGGTGCGAGAGCACGTCGCCGGTGAGCACGACGAGGTCGGGGACCAGCCGGGCCAGATCCGACAGCCAGGCGAACTTGCCGTGCTGGTTCGGGGTGACATGCAGGTCCGAGATGTGCAGCAGGCGCAGAGAGGTACTTCCCGGCGCGAGAACCGCCACCTCGCGCCGGCGCAGGGTGTAGGCGGTCCGCTCGTAGACGCCCGCGTAGAGCGCGGTGCCGAGACCCGCGGCCGCGAGCCCCGACACCGCGCGGACAGTTCCCCGGCTCGGTCGCATCGGTCGCATCGCTCCAGTCTCGCCCAGCCGCACGACGGCCCGGCTGCCCGGTGCCACGCCCGCGGACGTGTCCGACCACCCCGGCGGACAGGTCCCGCCACCCCGGCGGACGTCCCCGGTCGCGTCGGCGCCGTCTACCAACGGCCGCACCGGCGCGAACCGGACCAGCGGCTGCACCTGAACGGAAACCGCGTGGCCGCCGGTGCGGGCGGGCCGTAGGCTCGGCGACCATGAACACACTCAAGGAGCGGCTGCGCGAGGATCTCACTGTCGCCATGCGAGCACGTGACGACCTGCGCCTGTCGACGCTGCGCCTTGCCCTCGCCGCGGTGAAGGACGCGGAGGTCGCCGGCACCACCGCCCGGGAGCTCGACGACGCCGAGGTCGAGAAGATCCTGGCCCGGGAGGTCCGCAAGCGCCGGGAGGCCGCGGAGGCGTTCGCCGCCGCCGGGCGGCCCGAGCAGTCCAGCCGCGAGAACGCCGAGGGTGACGTTCTCGCCGACTACCTGCCCAGCCAGCTCGGCGAGGACGAGCTGCGAGCGATCATCGACGAGGTGATGGCCGAGCTCGGGCTCACCGGCATGAAGGCGATGGGCCAGGTGATGAAGGCCGCGCAGGCTCGCATCGCCGGCCGGGCGGACGGGAGGCGGGTGTCCGAGCTCGTCCGCGCGCGGCTGAGCGAGTCCTGACAGCCGGATCCCGCCGCGCCGCGCCGGCCTTCAGTTCCGGAGCTGGTTGCGCAGGTCCGGCAGCCTCGGGATGCCTGCGCGGCCGTCCCCCGCCGGTGGGGCGGCGGGCTGGCCGGGGCGTGCGCCGGCGCCGTTCGGCAGCAGCACCGCGCCGGTGAGGCCGCCGGACACCTGGAGCACCACCTCGGTGTCCATGGAGACCTCCCCCCCGGGCTCGGGAGCCATGCCGACGACGATCCCGGGCGGGGCCACGTGCGGCACGGTCTCCGAGCGGACCCGGAATCCCAGCGAGCGCAGGGCGTACTCGGCCGCCTGCTGGCTCTGCCCGCGGACGTCCGGCAGGGCCTTCTTGGGCACCTGCGGCTGGGTGTTGTCCGGCGCCGGCAGTGGCATGACGGGCAGCGCCAGGCCGTCGATCGTGCGCGTCATCGTCCGGGCCCAGATCTGGGCCGGGAATCCGCCGCCGAACACCACACGGCTGGTGAGCACGTTGCGAAGCTGATGAGTCGTCGGGCCGCGCGGGTCGGCGAGGGTGACCGCGGTGGCCAGCTGCGGGATGAAACCGGCGAAGGACGCCGTGCTGAATGCCTCGGCCGTTCCGGTCTTGCCCGCCGCCGGACGTCCGATCTGCGCGTTCCCGGACGCGGTCCCGTGGTTGATGACGCCCTGGAGAACCGAGGCGACGGTGTCCGCGATCCCGGGGGCGAGGACCTGTTCGCATGGCTTTCCGGTGTTGAAGGCCAGCGGACGGTCAGCCGTCCCGACGCGCTGTGTGATCGAGAGCACTGTGCGGGGATAGCAGCGGTTTCCGCGGGCGGCGAGCGTCGCGTAGGCGGTGGCGAGGTCCAGCGTGCTGATCTCGTTCGAGCCGAGGATCGCAGAGCCGTCGACCGGTCCGATCCCCCCGCCCCTGCACTCGGGGTCGTTCTCTTCGTTCGGCCGGATCCGGCAGGAGGAGACGCCTAGCCGGCGGGCCATCTCGGCGGTCTTCATGACACCGAGACGCTCGGCGAGCTGGATGTAGTAGGTGTTGACCGAGTTCCAGGTCGCCGTGGTGAGGGAGTAGAAGCCGTCCTCGCTCGGGTCGGCGTTGCTGTAGCAGTTCTTCCCGCCCGGATCGGGGTTGGGGAAGCGCTCCGAGCGATAGCACAGCGGCGAGTGGAAGGTGGTCGACAGCGGGATGTTGTTCTCCAGCGCGGCGGCCAGTGTGAAGACCTTGAACGTGGAGCCGGGCGAGAACGAGTCGGGGTCGACCGGGTAGATCTCCTTGGTGTGGACGAAGTCGGCGGTCAGCGCCGGCGGCTGGTTGTCGTCCGGCGTGCCGTAATCCCGGTTCACGGCGAGCGCCAGCACGTTGCCGGTGCCCGGCTGCACCATCGCGACGCCGGCGGCGACCCGGTTCCCGGTGGGGATCACCTCGCGTGCGGACGTCTGCGCCGCGCCCTGCGCGACCGGGTCGAGCGTGGTCCGGATGGTGAGCCCGCCCTCGAACAACAGCCGGCGGGCGTCCTCGGGGGTGGCGGCGAACGTCCGGTCGGCCAGCAGCACCTGGCGGACGTAGGAGCAGAAGAAGGGGGCTGAGGAGTCCTGGCAGGCGTCAGGTGACCGCGCCGGGCGGTTGAGGACGAGTTCCTCGGCCCGGCCCGCCTTCCACGCGGCGGCGTCGAGGTGGCCGAGCTCGCGCATCCGGTCGAGGACGATGTTGCGGCGTTCCCTGGCGGCCTGCGGGTGAAGCGCCGGGTTGTACGCGGTGGGGTTCTTCACCAGGCCGGCCAGCATCGCCGACTGGGTGACGCCGAGCTGGCTGACGTCGATGTTGAAGTAGTGCCGGGCGGCCGCCTGGACGCCGTACGCGCCGTCGCCGAAATAGGCGATGTTGAGGTACCGCTCGAGGATCTCGTCCTTGGTGAGGTGTTCTTCCAGATACAGTGCGTAACGGGCTTCGCGGAGCTTGCGGTCGACCGTCTGCTCGGTCGCGGCCGCCTTTTCCTCCGGTGTCCGGGCGGAGGCCAGCAGGACGTTCTTCACGTACTGCTGGGTGAGGGTCGATCCGCCCTGGGTGACCCCGCCGGACTCCTGGTTGGCGAGGTACGCGCGGATCATTCCGCGGTAGTCGACGCCGGTGTGCTCGTAGAAGCGCGCGTCCTCGATGTCGATCATCGCCTGGCGCATCTGCGGCGGGACCTTGTCCAGGGTGACGATCTCGCGGTCCTGCTCGCCGCGCAGCACCGCGATCTGGTTTCCGGCGGCGTCCAGGATGCGTGAGGGCTGGGCCAGCGGGGGGACGGTCAGATTCGCGGGGAGAGAAAGGAAATGGTCCGCGCCGCCCTTGGCGGTCACGCCGGCCAGGCCGATGACGGGCAGCGCGAGCATGCCGACCAGAACGCCCGCCACCACGCTGGTGGTGAGGACGCCGAGCAGCCGTTTCGGTGTGACTCGGCGGCGGCGCGCCGAGTCGGGCCCGATATGCCGTGAGGCTGGGCCGGAGGCCGGCGCGGACAGGCCTGATTGCCACGTGGACCGCGCGTCGGCCGCGCCGCGGAGTTTCGACCGGATCACGCCTGGACCCACCGTGGCGCCGGGAACGCTCCGAACACGGCGTGCACGGGGTACGCGGGGAACACGGGGAACGGCTGGGTGCACGGAACGCCCCGGGGCTCGGTCCCGGCTTCGGCGACCGGCGCTTCACCGGTGTTTCGGCCTGGTATGAACACTGAGCCCGGGACCCCCTGCTCGAGTCCTCCGCTGCCGTCGACGATGCCCGCCTTCGTCAGGTGCCCGCACCGGCCGCGGCCGAGGCGCTGATCCAGTACTGCGCTGACCCAAACACCGTGCCCGCCCGGGGCCCGCCAGTCCAGGACTGTGGTCCCGCACACTGCCCGCCCGGGACCACACGGGCACACACGGCAAGGCGTCCGAACGGCTACCTCATCGAGCTAAGACTACGACGCCACAGCAAGGTCACGGTTGCGTCACCGAAGTGACACACGGGCGTCACAGATCGCACTACTGCGGCGATCGGGATCAATGGCCCGGACTAGTCATTTGGACAACCACCCGTGTGGGGTCTGTGCCGTGGCCACGCCACTCCGTACGGTTTCGGTTCAACGCCACGTCACCACCCGCACGGGCCCCCTGACCCGGACTCGAGAAGAAAGGCAGGTGGCATGACCAGTAGCCTGACCCCACCCGTCAGCCTGTCACGCCGTACCAGTACGACCGGGCTCGTCGGCTCCACCACCGACGGCGACTGGACGGCCCACGCCGCCTGTCGCGACCTCGACCCGGATGAGCTCTTCGTCCAGGGAGCGGCCCAGAACCGGGTGAAGACCAGGTGCTTCGGGTGCGTCGTGCGCACCGAGTGCCTGGCGGACGCCCTCGACAACCATGTCGAGTTCGGCGTCTGGGGAGGAATGACCGAGCGGGAGCGCCGCGCGCTGCTCCGCCGCCGTCCGGACGTCACGTCCTGGCGGAAGCTGCTCGCGGACGCCCAGGCGGATCACCGCTCCGCGTCCGCCGGCTAGCCCGGCCTCGAGCCCTCATCCGGAGGTGTCCGACGACAGCGGGGTCGAGCGGACACCACCACCCCGAACGTGACACCAGCAGTACACAGTTGTTTCCATCCGAGTCGCGTATAGCCCGGATGGGCGGTGAAGTCTCCACCAGTGGCGCTGGTCCCCCGCAACATCCCGGGCAACACGTTCCTGTGTATGGCCCGGACGGGCGGAGGCCCTCCTTGGACCCGGGTTCACATCGCACCGGCGCGATTCCCGGGGCCGTCATCTCAGTGCGTCAAGCCAGTTCAGTGCGTTGAGTCAGTGCATCGAGCGAGTGCATCGAGTTCCGTACGCGGTCCCCGACGGGTCCCGCGGAACGACCCTTCGTGCCTACGGCAGGACCCCGCCAGGTGCCTACGCCAGCCACCTCCACGTCGGCCTCCCCCAGAACACGCGCCGCGCGCTCCCACCCGCCGTTCCCCGGCCGGTCAGCCGGCCGCCGCGGCCCGTTCGTCCCCGGCGAGCGCGCGACCGATCTCCCGCAGCCCGGCCAGGTCGTGGACGTCCTCGGACAACGCCTCGACCTCGACGAGTGCCGTGTCCGGATGGGCACTGGTGAACCGTTCACGCAGCCGGACCTCACGTTCGGCGAGCCGCGCCCGGTCGGCGTGGATACGCAGCACAGCCGCGGCCAGCGGATGCTCGCCGTGGTCGGTGAGATTCTCAGCGGCGGCCAGCCCCCGCTCGACGGTCAGCGCGGAGGCGGCGCAGAAGTGCATCCTGTTGACGATCAGTCCCGCGAGCGGCATGCCGTCCGCGTCGAGCCGGTCCACGAAGTAGGACGCCTCCCGCAGCGCGGCCGCCTCGGGCGCCGCGACCACCACGAAAGAGGTGCCGGGCGCCGCGAGCAGGCGGAACGTCTCGTCGGCGCGGGCCCGGAAACCGCCGAACATCGTCTCCAGCGCGGCCACGAACTGGCTCACGTCGGCCAGCAGTTGCGCGCCGAGCACCTTCGTGATGACCCGGGTGAACATGCCCAGGCTGGCTCCGATGACCTTCGCGTACGCCCGGCCACCGGCCTTCGCGGGCGCCAGCAGCAGGCGCAGCAGGCGCCCGTCGAGGAAGTCGCCGAGCCGGTTCGGCGCGTCCAGGAAGTCCAGCGCCGAACGGGTCGGCGGGGTGTCGACGACGATCAGGTCCCAGGAGCCGCTGGCGTCGAGCTGCCCCAGCTTCTCCATCGCCATGTACTCCTGCGTACCGGCGAAGGACGACGACAGCGACTGGTAGAACGGGTTCGCCAGCAGCGCCTCGGCCCGTTCGGGCGTGCTGTGGTCGAGGACGATCTCGTCGAACGTCCGCTTCATGTCGAGCATCATCGCGTCGAGACGGCCACCGGCGGCCGGGTCGACCCCCGCGACCTCGCGGGGGTTGTTGTCGAGCGCGGTCAGGCCGAGCGACTGCGCGAGGCGCCTGGCCGGGTCGATCGTCAGTACCACCACGCGCCGGCCACGCTCGGCGGCGCGCAGCGCGAGCGCGGCGGCGGTCGTGGTCTTGCCGACCCCGCCCGACCCGCAGCACACGATGATCCGCTCGGTGTCGAGCATGGCGTCGACGTCCAACCGCGGGACCCCGAGCGGATGCGGACGCGGCCGCGGCCGGCTCGGCGCCGTCCGCTGACCCCGTCCCGTGGCCCTACGGGCCCCGGTCGCCTTCCGCGGCGATCCGGGCGTCGCCTTCGCCCGCCCCGTGGTGGTCTTCTTCCCCGCAGCGCGTGATCCCGTAGCGCGTGCCCCCGCGGCGCGGGTCGGCTTCCCGGCCGTCGCGCCGGAACCACTCTCACCGGCGCCATCGCCGCCACCGGACGGCGGCCCGCCACCGGCCCGCCCGCGGCCGCCCGTGGAGCCACCGGCCGGGTCCATGCCGGTGGTCGGGTCCATGCCGGTGGTCGGGTCAGCCGGGTTCTCGCCCGCGGGGGTCATGCCACCATCCGCTGGGCTCGGAGCATCTCGGCGAACCGGTAGAGCGAACCGAGATCCACGCCGTCCGCCAGCAGCGGCACCTCGTAGACCGGACGTCCCAGCGCGGCGATCTCGGCACGTTGCGCCGTCTCCAGCGCGACCCGCTCGGCGTGCTGCGCGGCCTCCCAGGCCAGGTTCGAGATCAGTTCCTCGGTCGGCTCGATGCCGGTCTCCTTGATGCCGGTGGCCAGTTCCTCGCGGTCGAGCTGGCCACGCCGGGCCAGGTCGAGATCGCCGGGGGCGAGCAGCGGGCTGCGCACCATGTTCACCACCACCGCGCCGACCGGCAGGCCCACCTCGCGCAGCTCCCGGATGCCGTCCACCGTCTCCTGGACCGGCATCTCCTCGAGCAGGGTGACCAGGTGGACCGCCGCCCGCTCGGGCGCCAGCACCGCCATCACGCTGTCCGCCTGTGCCCTGATCGGGCCCATCCGCGCCAGCCCCGCGACCTCCGCGGTGACGTTCAGAAAACGGGCGATCCGGCCGGTGGGGGGCGCGTCGAGCACGACCGCGTCGTAGGCGAGCCCACTCGGACGGGTGCCGTCCGGCCGGTTGACGGCCTCCTTCACCTTGCCGGTGAGGAGCACGTCACGGACACCGGGGGCGACCGTGGTGGCGAAGTCGACGGCGCCGATGCGGCCGAGCGCCCGACCCGCGCGGCGCAGGTTGTAGAACATCTCGAGGTACTCCAGCAACGCCTCGTCCGCGTCGATGGCCAGCGCGAAGACCTCGCCGCCGCCGGGCGCGCTCGCCACCTTGCGCTCACGGTAGGGCAGCGGCGGGGTATCGAAGAGCTGGGCGATCTGCTGGCGCCCCTCGACCTCGGTCAGCAGCACCCGGCGCCCCCCGGTGGCCAGCGCGACGGCCAGCGCGCCGGCGATCGTGGTCTTTCCCGTGCCGCCCTTGCCGGTGACGATGTGCAACCGACAGTCCCAGGGGCCGGCGGTCGCCGCTGGCGCGTTGTCGTCACCGGTCACGTGCTCGACCGTACCCGTGGGCCGCCGATCCGGACTGCCACGCCCCGGACCCTCGTCACGGCGGCCACACCGCCTACCCAACCGGGTGGCGGTCCGCGGATGCTCTAGGGTCCATCGTCATGCAGACCAAGTGGGAGTACATGACTGCCCCGCTCCTGATCCACGCCACCAAGCAGATCCTCGACAACTTCGGTGCCGACGGCTGGGAGCTCGTCCAGGTCGTCCCCGGGCCCAACCCGGAGAGCCTGGTGGCGTACTTCAAGCGGCCGAAGTCCCAGTAGGGACGTCCGCCCGCGACGGGACGGTCGCCCCCGCCCCCCGCCCCCTGTTCCCTGACGTGCCCTCCTCGACAGAAGGTCGACTCCGACGATGACCGCTCCCGTCCCGCCCGCGGCCGCCACGACGCCGTCCGGGCGGCTCGCCGAGCTCGGGCTGGTCCTCCCGGCGGTGCCCACCCCGGCCGGGGCCTATGTCCCCGCGGTGCGCGACGGCGATCTGGTCTGGACCGCGGGGCAGCTCCCGCTGGTGGCCGGGAAGCTGCTGGCGTCCGGCCTGGTCGGTGCGGAGATCACCGCCGAGCGGGCCGCTGAGCTGGCCCGCGTGTGCGCGCTCAACGCGCTCGCCGCGGCCGCGGCCGCGGCGGGTGGCCTGGACACGATCACCCGGATCGTGAAGGTCGTCGGCTTCGTCGCGAGCGCGCCGGGATTCGTCGGCCAGCCGGTCGTCCTGAACGGCGCCAGCGAGCTGCTCGGCGCCGTCTTCGGTGCCGCCGGACTGCACGCGCGCTCCGCCGTCGGGGTCGCGGCGCTCCCGCTGGGAGCGCCCGTGGAGGTGGAGCTCGTCGCCCGCGTGGCCGGCTGACCTCGGCTTCTGCCGGCCGTACTGTCTACCATCAGGGGATGGCTGATCATCAGGCGGCAATCGTCGCCCGGTTCGGCGCGTCCCGCCGGATGGAACCGGAGGAGGAACTCCGGCTGGCTCGGCTGGCCGCCAACCCGGCACCCGCCCGGGACGCGGCGACCGTTGTGCTCCTGCGCGACGCGCCGGTCGGGTCCGGCATCGAGGCCTACCTGCTCAGGCGCACCCGGGCGATGTCGTTCGCGGGCGGCATGCACGTCTTCCCGGGCGGGCGGGTCGACCCGTCGGACGCCGCCGAGGATCTCCCGTGGGTCGGGCCCTCCGTCGAGGAGGCGATGCCGGGGCTGGACGACGATCCCGCCCGCGCGCGGGCCCTGGTCTGCGCGGCCGTCCGCGAGACCTTCGAGGAGTGCGGCGTCCTGCTCGCCGTACCGACGGGCACATCCGTACCAGCCGGCGGAGCCACGCCGACGGGCAGGAACGTGCCGGCCGGACGTGTCGACGCGGCGGGCGGCGCTGCCGGTACCGGCGATCCGGGCACCGGCGATCCGGGCTGGGCCGCCGAGCGGCGGGCGGTGGAGAGCCACCGCAGTGGCCTCGCCGAGCTGCTGACCCGCCGCGGGCTGGCCCTGCGGGCCGACCTGCTGGCCCCGTGGACCCGTTGGATAGCCCCCGAGCTGGAGCCACGACGGTACGACACCAGGTTCTTCGTCGCCGCGCTGCCGGCCGGGCAGCTGCCGGGCGAGCTCGCGACGGAGCTCTCGACCGAGGCTGACGGAATGCTGTGGATCCGTCCGGCGGAGGCGATGGAGCGGTTTGTCGCCGGCGAGATCGGCATGCTCCCGCCCACCGCCTTCACCCTCGCGGAGCTGTCGGCCTACGACGACGTCGCCGGTGCGCTCGCGGCCGCGCGCACCCGCGACCTGAAGCCGATCATGGCGAGGATCGTCGCCCGCGACGGCACCTGGCAGCTGTCGTTCCCACACCTGTTACCGCCGGACGGTGCCCTCGGCACACCGCCGGACGGTGCCCCCGGCACACCGCCGGACGGTGCCCCCGGCACCGAGCCGGGCACGCCTTCGGGAACCGCCCCGGCACCGGCCGCGGGCACCCGCGGTGGTGTCCCGCGGTGACCGCCCTCCGCCGGGTCACGAAGCTGGCCTCCGTCGTCCTCGCGCCGAATCCCGGCCCGATGACCCTCGACGGCACGAACACCTGGATCCTGCGGTCACCGGGCGACGCCGGCTGCGTGGTGGTCGATCCCGGCCCCGACCACGGCGAGCACCTCGCCCGGGTCGCGGCCGCCGGCCTGGTGCGCACGATCCTGCTGACCCACGGCCACTCCGACCACAGCGAGGGCGCCGCGACGCTGCACGCGCTGACCGGGGCGCAGGTGCGCGCCCTCGACCCAGCGCACCGCCTCGGCTCGGAGGGCCTCGGCGCCGGGGACGTCGTCGCCGCCGCCGGGGTCGAGTTGCGGGTGCTGGCCACCCCTGGGCACACCTCGGACTCGCTGTCCTTCGTGCTGGCCGGCGACGACGAGCACCCGGCCGTGCTCACCGGCGACACGATCCTGGGGCGCGGCAGCACGGTCGTCGCCCATCCCGACGGCCGGCTCGCCGACTACCTCGCGAGCCTGCGCCTGCTGCGCGAGCTCGGCGACACCACCGTGCTGCCCGGCCACGGCCCCGAGCTGCCAGCGGCCGGGCGGGCGGCCGAGGCATACCTGGAGCACCGGGCCCGGCGGCTCGATCAGGTGGTCTCCGCGTTAGCCGATCTGGGTGCGTCGGCCGAGCAGGTGACGCCGATCGACGTGGTCCGGATCGTGTACGCGGACGTCGACGTGGCACTCTGGCCGGCGGCCGAGCTGTCGGTACGGGCCCAGTTGGACTATCTCCGCCCACGCTGAGCCACCCGCCGCCGCGCGCGCGGGGTCACCCCGGCGCACGCCGGTCCGCCACGCCCCGCGCAGGTCAGGGCCCCGGCGGCGGTCACCGCGGGTAGCCGGCGGGGCCGGTGTGGACGTTCAGAGACTGGCCGCAACCTGCCGAAAGACGCGGGTCATATCCCGGAAACCGGGTAGACAAGTGAGCTGCGCCACTATAGAGGCCGGGCCGCTCGCGGTCTGGATCCCCGCGAACGGGGCCAGGTCGGTCATCCGACACACCTTGATCCAGAAAGGGAGACGAAGGCCACTAAACTTTCCGGCGGAGGAGACCGCTCGTGCGCTTTGTGACCCTTTGGACCATTGGTACCGACCGCGGGCCCTCGTACCCGCGGGACGTTACCGACCGCGCGCGCTCCGGTGCCGGCCCCCACCCGGCCTTCCGACCCAGCGGTTCGCGCGGCCCAGCGATCATCCGGCGGAGAGGAACCGATCCACGATGGTGATCAGCTCCCCCACGACCGGTCCCCTGGTCTGTCCCAGATGCGGCACCCCGACGGTGCCCGGCGGGCGGTTCTGCTTCAACTGCGGGCTCCGGTTCACCCAGACCGACACGCCGCGCGCCGAGGCCGCCGAGCGCCGGGTCGTCACCGTCCTGTTCGGCGACCTGTCCGACTTCACCGCCTGGGCGGAGGACCGCGACCCCGAACGGGTCGGCGAGGTCACCGACCGGGTCCTCGCCGCGCTCGCGCGCGAGGTCGACGAGGTCGGCGGGCGGGTCGACAACCTCAGCGGTGACGGGATCATGGCCGTCTTCGGCGCCCCGACGGCGCACGAGGACGACCCGGAACGCGCCGTGCGCGCCGCGGCGGCGATGCAGGAGACGGCCCGTCGCCTGATCAAGGACGAGGGCGGCGACAGCAGCCCGCTCGGCCTGCGGGTCGGCGTCAACACCGGCGAGGTGCTCGCCGGCGTGCAGGCGGCGCTGTCATACACGGTCATCGGGGACACGGTGAACACCGCCGCGCGGTTGTCCGGCGCGGCGGCGGTGGGCACCGTCTACGCCGGCCGGGACACAGTCACCGCCACCCGCTCCGTCGCCACCTGGCGCGATCTGCCGCCCCTGGTGCTCAAGGGCAAGCGCGAGCCGGTGCCCGCCTACGAGCTGGTCAGTCTGCGCCCGTCCAACATCGCCCGGCCGGGCCTGGCCGACGACGCGACGTTCATCGGGCGCGAGCAGGAGCTGGCCGAGCTCAGCCGCTACTTCGCCGGCGTGGTCGACGCCGGCCAGCCCGACATGGCGGTGGTCATCGGCGAGGCCGGCATCGGCAAGACCCGGCTGGCCCGGGAGCTCGCCGAGACCGCCGAGGCGACCGCGGGCGCGACCGTGCTGTGGGGGCGCACCGTGCGCCACGGCGACGTCCGCGACCTCGCCCCGCTGATCGACCTCATCCGCGGGGCGTGCGGCATCACCGACGGCGACACCCTCGACCGGGTCGCCGACCGGGTACGCCGCACGGTCGCCGGCCTCACCCATCCGATCTTCGAAACGAAGCTGCCGAGCGGCATCGGGGACCGCCTGCTCGGGATGCTCGGCGTGCCGCCGGACCGCCGTCCCAGCGCCGGGGCGACCACCCCGCCGGGTGACCCGGTCGGCCGGGCCTCCCACGGCGAGGCTGTCCAGCGGGCCGCCGACGACGCCGTCGAGACCGTCGGCCTCCTGCTGAGCGCGCTGGCGGTCCGCAACCCGGTGCTGGTCGTCGTCGACGACCTGGAGTGGGCGACCAGCCGGCTGACGACGGCCCTGCGGCGGCTGACGACGACCCTCAACGGCCCGGTGATGCTCGTCCTGCTCGACCGGGAGAGCCCGCAGTTCTCCGATCTCGTCGGCGCGCGCCGCATCGCGCTCAGCCCGCTGCCGGAGAGCGCGGCGCGTGCCCTGCTCAAGGACTACCTGGGCGAGCCCGGCCTGTCCCGGGCGACCCAGGCCGAGCTGCTGGCCCGGGTGCACGGGAACCCGTTCTTCCTGACCGAGCTGCTCAACCTGCTGGTGGACCGCGGTCTGCTGCACCAGGTGCCCGACCCTGGCGGCGAGGGGATGCGCTGGGTGCTGGAGGGCTCGCTGGCCGCGACCGTCCTGCCCGCCGGTGTCCAGTCGGTGCTGGCAGCCAGGATCGACGACCTGGACGCGGCCGCCAAGGCGGCGCTGCGGGCGGCGGCCGTGCTCGGCCCGCGCTTCCCCGCCGAGGCGCTCCAGGTGGTCGGCGAGCGCCCGGCGGCCGAGGTCGAACGCGCGCTGTCGGTGCTCACCGAGCGCCAGCTCGTCCGCCCACCGCGGCAGGGCGAGACCCTGTGGCGGTTCGTCCACCCGATGGCGCGCGACGTCGCCTACTCGGGCCTGCCGAAGGTGGAGCGGGCCCGCCGGCACGCCACGGCGGCGCGCTGGGGCGTCACGGCGATGATCGGTTCGTCCCGCGAGGTGTCGACCTTCGTCGCCACCCACGCGCTGCGCGCCTACGACCTGGCCGCCTCGATGGCGCTGCCCGCGGGTGACCCGGCCTGGTCGGCGCGGGAGGCCGGCTTCCACGCGCACGTCCGGCTGGCCCGCTCGGCGCTCGCCCGCGACGACCATCGGGCCGCGGCGGACCTGCTCGCCGACGCCCGCCGGCTCGGGCGGGGCGTCATCGACGGCGACGACGACATCAACGTGCGGATCCTGCACGCCGAGGCGCTGGTCTGGCTGCGCCGGCTCGACGAGGCGGAGCGGACGCTGCGCCCGGCGCTGCGGGTGAACGTCCCGAGCCGGCGGGCCGCCGCCTACGCGGTGCTCGGTGAGCTACGGCAGAAGCAGGGCCGTGGCGAGGAGGCCCGCCAGTCGCTGATCACGGCGCTGGAGGCCGCGCACCGGGCCGGCGACGACCGGGCGGTGGCCGCGGCGCTGCGCCGGCTCGGCCTGCTCGAATACGCCGCCGGCCGCATCCAGGCCGCGGAGGAGCGCTACCGCGAAGCACTCTCGCTCGCCCGCCGCGTCGACGACCCCCGCGGGGTCGGCTGGGCGCTGCAGCACCTGGCGTGGAGCGCCACCACCCGCGGGGACTACGCGAAGGCCGAGCGCACGCTGCGCGAGGCGTCCGCGGTGTTCGAGCGGCTGGAGGACGCCGGCGGGCTCGGCTGGTGCTCGGGCACCGAGGCCCTCGTCCTGCTGCTCTCGGGTCAGCTCACCCGGACCCGCAAGGTCTCCCGCGTGCTCATCAACCTCGCCGAGTCGATGCGCGAGCGCTGGGGGCAGGCGGTCTGCCTGACGATCGACGCGGTCGCCGCGGCCGAGCTCGGCGACATCGAGACCGCCGAGAGCGAGGCGGCCCGCGCGGCGGAGCTGTTCACCGAGACCGGCGACAGTTGGGGGCGCACCCTGACCCTCATCGCGCGCGGGCTGGCCGCCCGTGGGGCTGGCCGCCCCCGGCGCGGTGCGGACCTGCTGACCGAGGCGTGCGCGGAGGCGGCGTCCACCGGGCATGTGCTCATCGGCGCCTTCGCCCAGGTGCTGCTCGGCCTGACCAGGCTGGACGCCGGCGAGGTGGATGCCGCGGAGGAGGCCGCCCGGCGCGCCCTGGCCGACCTGGACCGGCTGGAACTGCGCCCGCACGCCCAGCTCGGGGCGAAGGTGCTCGTCGCGCAGATCGCGCGGGCGCGCGGGCGCCTCGACGAGGCGATCACCGAGCTGCGGGGGGCGCTGTCCGCCAGCGAGCCGGCGACGCTGATGTTCCCGCGCCGGCAGGCCTACGCCCACCTCGCGGGCACCCTGCTCGACGCGGGCGAGCCCGACGAGGCCCTGCGGGTGGCCCGCCAGGCGGTCGGAGTGGACGCCGAGGACGTCCGGGCACAGGTGCTGGCATACCGGGCGCTGGGGACGGTCCTGGCGGCGCACGGTGACGTCGAGGGCAGCCGCGAGGCCTACGAGCAGGCCCTGGCCGCCGCGACGGCCACCGGCGCGGTCAGCGAGGCGCCGCAGACCCGGCGGCTGCTCGCGGCCCTGCCGGGATCCGCCCCGGAAGCCCTCGACGCACCGGACGGGCTCAGCGCACCGGAAGGGCTCGGCGCAGCAGACGGACCGGGCGTGGCGGACGGGCTGGGCACACCACACCAGGACGGGCTGGCCGCCCAGGATGACCTGAGCGCACAGGACGGGCTGGGCGCGGCGGCCGCGCTGGCGAAGGTGAGCGTGAACGGGACGAGGGCGCGGGCCAGGACGGCGGCGCGCCTGCCGGGATCACCGGTGGTCGTGCCGGTGGCCGACCCGTCCGGTGAGGCCGTGCCCTCGGTGGAGATGCCGCCCGCCGAGGGCACCAGCCGGTAGCCGGGTACCGCTGAGGACGTCTGCCGCACGGATGCGTCCCCCGGATCCGGCGGCGGCGGCGGATCCGGGGGACGAACGGGCAGGGGACAGGCCGGTTTTCAAACCGGCGGTGGGTTCAGCGGGCCCGGCGGGCGAGCCGCTCACGGTCGAGCAGCACGACAGCGCGGGAATCCAGCCGGAGCCAGCCACGGGTGGCGAAGTCGGCGAGGGCCTTGTTCACCGTCTCCCGCGAGGCTCCGACGAGTTGAGCCAGCTCCTCCTGAGTGAGGCCGTGTTCGACCCGGACCCCGGCCGCCTCGTTACCCGGCTGGGCCGGTTCACCGAAGCGGTCGGCCAGGTCGAGCAGCGCCTTGGCGACGCGACCGGGCACGTCGGTGAACACCATGTCCGCCATCGTGTCGTTGGTCCGCCGCAGGCGGCGGGCCAGCACACGCAGCAGCAGCGCTCCGGCTTCGGGCCGGGAACGCAGCCATGGCCGCAGCGCGGTGTGCTCCAGCGCGACGAGCGACGCGTCGGTCACGGCGGTCGCCGTCGCGGTGCGCGGCCCGGGATCGAACAGGGAGAGCTCTCCGAACAGGTCTCCCGGCCCCATCACATACAGCAGGTTCTCCCGCCCATCGGCGGACTGGCGTCCTATCTTGACCTTGCCGGACAGAACCACGAAAACGCGGTCGCCGACATCCCCTTCGCGGAACAGCACGTCGCCACGGGTCACGTCCTGCCGGTCCAGGTGATCGGAAAGCGCCTGGCGGTCGGGCTCGGACAACCCGGCGAACAGCGGAACGCGGGCTAGCAGATCGTCCACGCCCTGAGCATGCCAGGACACGGGACGCAGAGCACGGCCAGGGACCCCCATCGGCCTGACCAGGTCACGCAGATGCACCCGAATGCTCTGTTCTGATACGTAAAGTGACGCAAGAAGGACCACCAAAGTGGTCCAGGTCACAATCCGCCTAGTACGGCCGATCGGCACCGGCCCGATCGTGCCACTCCCGGCGGGGGTCACATCGACACAGCCCGGCCCAGTTCAGGACGGCTGTTCGGGGGTCAGGAGGGCACGACACGCGACACGCCCGGGGCCGCATGAGTTGCCCGTCAGGCGGCACGGTGCTTGCCCGGCGGCGTGCGGCGAAGCCGGCGCCGGTAACGCTCGAGCGCGGCCGGCAGGCCCTGTTGGACGAACGTGGCGACTTCGTCCGGGCGGGCGCTGTCGAGGAAGCCCTCGAGCCCCTTACCCGTGTCGGCGGCGTTGAGTGGCCGCTCGACCCGCTCCATCGCCAGCAGGAGCCCGAGCAGCACCAATGGGAACGTGATCGCGGCAAAGACAAACATGGCCCGTCCATGGTCGCCGATGTCGGCGCCGCGCCCGCACCCGGGGGGTCGACGCGCCCTGCCGGACCACGTCGAAGCGACGGGTCCCGCGGGCCGACACGCCGGATACGCTGCGAGGCATGGCAACCACCGTCGACGCGCGAGCCGAGACGGCGCTGGCGCGCACCCGGCGCGCCCGGCGGATCGTGCGCGCGCTCGGCGAGCTTCACCCCGACGCCCGCATCGCGCTGCATTTCAGCAGTCCGCTGGAGCTTCTCGTCGCCACGGTGCTGTCGGCGCAGTGCACGGACAAGAAGGTCAACGAGGTCACGCCGGGAGTCTTCGCCCGCTACCCGACCGCCGCCGCCTACGCCGCCGCGGACCGCGACGAGCTCGAGGCGATCCTGCGGCCCACCGGCTTCTTCCGGGCGAAGGCGAACTCGCTGATGGGCATCGGCGCCGCCCTGGTCGAGCGCTTCGACGGCGAGGTCCCTGGCCGGCTGGAAGCCCTGGTCACCCTGCCCGGTGTGGGCCGCAAGACCGCGAACGTCGTGCTGGGCCACTGCTTCGGCATCCCCGGGATCACGGTCGACACCCATGTCGGGCGGCTCTCCCGCCGCTTCGGCCTGACCACCGAGACCGATCCCGTCCGGGCCGAGAGCGACCTCGCCGCGCTGATCGAGCGGCGCGACTGGACGATCGCCTCCGACCGCATGATCTTCCACGGCCGCCGGGTGTGCCACGCCCGCCGGCCGGCCTGCGGCGCCTGCGCCATCGCGCGGATGTGCCCGTCCTTCGGCACCGGCCCGACCGAGCCGGCCGAGGCCGCGCGTCTCGTCCGCGGGGACGCGGAGGCGGCCCGGTGAGCGACCCCGCGCCGTCCGGGGATCCGAGCAGCCAGGACGTCAGCCAGGACGCCCACTCCGCGAGCGCCGGCGGAGACACTCGTCCGGCGAGGGGCGGCGGAGCTCCGGTTCCCCCATGGCTGACCGCGCTGACGGCGGCGGTGGGCGACGGCATCCCCGTCCAGACGCGACACGCTCGCCAGACGCGGCCGGGCGGGCGGGCGGCGGCCGTCCTGATCCTGTTCGGGGAGGGTCCGGACGGGCCTGACGTGCTGCTCCTGCAGCGGGCCGCCGACATGCGCGACCATGCCGGGCAACCGGCGTTCCCCGGCGGCGGCGCCGACGAGACCGACGCGTCGAGGGCCGCGACGGCGCTGCGTGAGGCGGAGGAGGAGGTCGGGCTCGACCCGGCCGGCGTCGAGGTCCTCGCCACCGCCAGCCCCCTCTACCTGGCTGCCAGCCACTTCCTGGTCACCCCCGTGCTCGCCTGGTGGCGCACGCCCACCGCGGTGGACGCGGTCGACCCGGCGGAGACGTCCTCGGTGGCCCGGGTACCCGTCGCGGAGCTCGCCGACCCGGCGAACCGGATCCTGCTGTGGCATCCGTCCGGCTTCGGCAGCCCGGCGTTCCGCGTCCGCGGTATGACGGTCTGGGGTTTCACCGCGGGCGTCCTCGACGCCCTGCTGCGGCTCGGCGGATGGGAACGCCCCTGGGACACCGGGACGAAAGTGGACGTGCCCGAGATCACCGTGGCGATCTCCGCGGCCATGGCCCTCCCCCACGCGGTGGTGGAGCCGCGGGGACCACTCGACGAAGCGGGCGGTACCGTCGGAAGATGACCTCAAGATCCGCTCGATCGGCCCTGGCCGCGCTGGCCACGGCCGTGGCGGTGCTCACCGCGCTGACCGGGTGCGGGAGCGGCGGCGACGACACCGGCACACCCTCGGCCGCGGCGACGCTGACCCCGAGCGTCAGTGACGGCACCCAGGTCTTCGCCGTGGTCGGCCAGGTGGACCAGACGTTCTCGGCCCGCGAGCTCGTCGCCCACCCCGGCACGATCCGGGTCGACTTCTCGGTCGCGAAGGGGTCCGCGCCGCACAACTTCGTCATCTCCGCCATCCCCGGCGCCACCACGAGGATCGTCAGCGCCGGCAACTCCCAGTCGATCACGTTCACCGCCGACAAGCCCGGGCGATATCCGGTGGTCTGCACCCTGCACCAGGGCATGACAGCCACGCTTGTGATCGTCTGAGCTCGGCCGACGAGCCCCGGTGAACCTTCTCGATCTCGTCCTGATCGTCCTGGTCGTGATGTTCGCGGTCTCCGGCTACCGCCAGGGGTTCGCCGTGGGGGCGCTGTCGTTCGTCGGCTTCCTCGGCGGCGGTGTGCTCGGCGCCAAGGTGGCACGCCCCTTCGCAGAGCTCATCGGCCGCGAGGAGGACGGTGCCCTGGTCGGCCTCATCGTCGTGGTGGGCCTGGCCCTCGTCGGGCAGATCGCGGGCACCGCGCTCGGAGCGGCCCTGCGCGGCCGGCTCACCTGGCGGCCCGGCCAGCGGCTGGACGCGGTCGCCGGCGCCGTGCTCTCCGGGGTGTCCGTGCTGCTGGTCGCCTGGCTCGTCGCGACCGCGGTCGACCGCTCGCCGTTCCAGACCCTCGCCCGCGCCGCCCGCGGATCCGAGGTACTGGGCACCGTCGACACGACGATGCCCGACGACGTCCGCCACACCTTCGCCGACCTGCGCCGACTCATGGACGACCAGGGCTTTCCCGAGGTGTTCGCCGGCCTGGACGGCGAGCGCATCGTGGCCACCGATCCACCGGACCCTGCGGTCGTCAGCGCGGCGGACGTCCAGAACGCCGCGGCGAGCATCCTCAAGGTGCGGGGGCAGGCGCCGTCGTGCGGGAAGCAGGTCGAGGGCACCGGCTTCGTCATCGCGCCCCAGCGGGTGATGACGAACGCGCACGTCGTGGCCGGTGTCACCGAGGCCGTCGTGGAGCTGGACTCCGGGGCGCTGCCGGCCGAGGTGGTGCTGTTCGACCCCGACCGGGATGTGGCCGTCCTGCACGTACCGGGGCTGCTCCGGCCCCCGCTGCGCTTCCAGTCCGCGCCGCCCGGTGACATGGGCGACTCGGCGGTCGTCGCCGGCTACCCCCAGGACGGGCCATACACCACCGAGCCCGCGCGCATCCGCAACGAGCAGGTCGCGCGGGCGCCGGACATCTACTCCCGCGGCACGGTTCGCCGCGAGATCTACGCGATCCGCGGGCGGGTACGGCCGGGCAACTCCGGCGGGCCGCTGCTGTCGAGCGCCGGGACGGTCTACGGCGTGGTCTTCGCCGCGGCCACCGACGACAACGACACCGGGTACGTGCTGACTGCCGACGAGGTCAGCGAGCCCGTGCGGCAGGGAGCGCAGGCCCTCGTGCCGGTGAGCACCCAGAGCTGCGACTGACCGGCGGGGTCACCGCCGCCCGTACTCCCCCCGTCCAGGCTCCGCTCGGGCGTCCGGCTCGGCGTTCGGTTCAGCCGCCGGCTCGGCGTCCGGTTCGACGTCCGGTGCCGGTTCGGCCGCGCCCTCGGCCGTGCGGGCCTGCTCGGGCGCGGTCTCGGCCAGCCAGGTGATCAGGTCACGGGTGACGGTGTCGGGGTCCTCCTCGTGCGGGAAGTGGCCCAGCCCGTCGTACAGCCGCCAGGAGTAGCTGGCAGCCACGTGGCGGTCCGAGCCGGCCGCCGTGGATGGCAGGAAACAGCGGTCGAGCCGTCCGTGCAGCTGCAGCGTCGGCACCCGCACGGACGTCCGTAGCAGCTCGGCGAAACGTGCCCCGTCGGGGCGGAACAGCGAGCGCACGACCCAGCGGTGGTACTCCAGGGAGCTGTGCGCGACCCCGGGGATCCGCATCGCGAGGCGGTAGCGGGCCTCGGTCTCCGGCGCCGGGTAGCCCGGTCCGCCCCAGGAGCGCAGCAGCTCGCCGACGTGCGCCGCCCCGTCGGCGACGAGGCGACGCTCAGGCCGCCACGGCAGCTGGTAGGCGGCCAGGTGGCGGCTGGCCAGGCCCTGTCCGCGGGGGTCCGCGGCGATCTGGCGCCGGATCCGCAGCGGATGGGGCATGCCGATCACCGCCAGCGCGCGCACCACCCGCGGGCGGCGGACCGCGGTCGTCCAGCCGAGCAGGCCCCCCCAGTCGTGCCCGACGATCACCGCGTCCCGCTCGCCGAGGGCCCGCACCAGGCCGGCGACGTCGTCGGCCAGGGTGAACGCGTCGTAGCCTCTGGGCGGCTTGTCGCTGGCGCCGTACCCGCGCAGGTCCGCGGCGACCACCCGGTAGCCGGCCCGCGGGAGGTCCCGGAGCTGGCTGCGCCACGTCCACCAGAACTGCGGGAAGCCATGGAGAAGGAGGACCAGCGGCCCCTCGCCGGCCTCGGCGACGTGCAGGCGGGTCCCGTTGGTCGATACGTCACGGTGGCGCCACGGCCCGTCGACGAGAACCGTGGCGGACTCGGGGGTCGCATCCTCCATCGCTCGCAAGGATGGCAGATCCCGCGGCTGTGCCGACCAGTGGTTGCGCGGGTCACACGGATCGTCGGGACCTCGGCGGCCTGAGTGACCAGAGGGGCCTCCGCGGCTCCGCGGCTCCGCGGCCTCAGTGGACGCTGGGGCCGTCGTCCAGGTGCGCCGTCGGCGCCGGCGGCGTTCCGGCGTTTCCCGGCTTCGTGCGCGCCCGCGCCGAGCCGTTGGACCCGTTCGTCGGGTTGCGCAGCCATGCGATGTCGTCGCGGACGGTCTGGATGGTCCGTTCGGGCGGTGAGAGGCGCTTGAACCTGGTCACGGCGAAGATCGTGAGCAGGCCGGCCGCGGCGAGGTAGAGCACCGCCGTCAACAGGTACGCCCAGAATCGCTCCAGGCCCGCCCAGGTGAACAGCTCACCCAGGAACACCGTGCCGGCGATGAACGCGCCCAGGCCCAGACCGGCCGCCGCGACGAGGAACCCGATGCCCAGCCCGGCCGACACCGCCTGGCGCGCGAGCTCCGCCTTGGCGAGCTCGATCTCCTGGCGGATCAGCAACGACATGTCCCGGGTCGCGAGCGCGACCAGCTCCCCCAGCGTCGGTTCCCGCCCCGCTCGCGAACTGTCGGTCGTCATCGGCACACTGGCCCTCCCTCTCGAAGTCGGTCGGCGGACCCCGCGGTCAGGTCCGGGACCGATGCCCTCCCGGGAGCGCGCACGGCCGCCGTCACGCGGCCGACCCGTCCGGATGCCCTGCCTGCAGTGTGACCGCTCGTTGCGGACCACGGGGGGCAACAACCCGAAGGAGCGATGTGATCCGGAGGACGATTCGCCCACCTCACGCTTCATGGCGCACCTCATGACACACCTGATGGCGGACGACCTGGCGCCTTCCGCCCGCACGGTGGGCCGGTGCCGGCGAACCCAGCCGGGGTAGCGTCTGCGGGGTGACAGCACGTTCGTCGGTATCAGTCGTCGGAACCGACCCATTGAGCCAGGTTGCGGCGATTCCCGGTGTCGACGAGGCCGCGACGGCGGCCCGCGCGGCCGTCGACGCGCTCCTTCGGCATCGCATCCTGCGGCGCCGCAGTGCCGAGGTGACCGCCGAGGCATCGCTGCGGGCAGCCCGCGCCTCGGCCGCGCTGGAGGGCCACGACATCGCGCTGGACGCGCTGCGGGCCCGGCTGGGCGAGACCGGCCGCGACAACGACCAGCCCGCGGTCTCGGTCAGCCAGTCGGCTGACCCATGGGAACGCTCACTCGCCGTGACGCTGGGAGCGGTACGCCTCTACGCGGAGCTGGGCACGCTCTCCTCCGCCTGGGAGCGCGCGCCGCGCCAGGCGCTGGCACGCATGCACGTCCTCGCCGGGCGCGGGCTGCTTCCCGACGACGTGCTCGGCCGGCCGCGAACGGACGCCTCATGGTCGCCGACCAGCATCACCGGGGCCGCCGTCACGGACGTCGCGGGATCTCCGCCCGTGCCGGCGATGCCGGCGGCGGAGATGTCCCAGCGCCTGGACGGGCTCACCGCGGTGCTGACCGTGCCGACCAGGGCTCCCGCGATCGTGGTCGCGGCGATCACGCACGGTGAGCTGCTCGCGATCCGTCCCTTCGGCGCGCTCGACGGGATCATCGCCCGGGCCGCCGCGCGCCTCGTCCTGGTCAGCCGCGGCCTGGACCCGAAGGCACTGGTGGCAACGGACGTCGGCCATCTCGAGCTCGACCGCGACCGCACCGGCTCGGCGGGAGCGGCCGGCACGGATGCCGTAGTGCCGGGTGTGGGTGTCGGCACGGAGCCGGACTACCGTGCCGCGCTCGCCGCGTACGTCGCGGGCGGCGCCGAGGGTGTCGGGGTCTGGGTGCGGCACTGTGCCGGAGCCCTGGAGCTGGCGGCGCGGGAGTCCCTCGCGGTGTGCGAGGCACTCTCCCGGGGCTGAGTACAGGCCCGTTCCCGGCGGGACGCCTGCCGAGGCACGGCCCGCGCGAAACGGTTCTTATAGCACGGCCCGGCCCACCCTGAAGATCCACTCAGACCGGGGGGCACGGCGCATGGTGGCCGCACACAGCCACCCGCGCCGAAGGGACGGGCCCCGCCATGACTCCCGCGAAGCCCCTGACATCAGCAGACGACAACCATCGCCAGCGCCCCCTCGTCGTCACCGACGCGCCCGACCTGCTGGACGACCTGCTCCGGCTCGCGGCCGCGGCGGGAGCGGCCGTCACGGTGGTGCCGACGGCCAGAGCCGCGAGCCGGTACTGGGCGAGCGCGCCGCTCGTCGTCGTGGGCGCCGACCGCGCCGCCGCCTGCGTCGCCGCGGGCCTGCCGGAGCGGTCCGACATCGTGCTCGTCGGCACCGACGTCGACGATCACCGCACCTGGAACCTCGCCCTCCTGATCAACGCCGAGCACGTGATCTTCCTACCCGAGGCCGAGACCTGGCTGGTCAACCTGCTCTCGCGCGCGGCTGACGCGGCGCGGCGGCGGTCGCGGACGGTGGGCGTCCTCGGCGGCCGGGGCGGGGTCGGCTCGACGACGCTGGCGGTGGCCCTCGCCCGGGCGGGGCTGCGGCGTGGCGTCCGTTCGGTGCTGCTGGAGGTCGACCCGTTCGGCGGCATCGCGGTGGGCGACGACAGGCCGCCGACGGCCGGCCCGTCAGCGGCCACGATGCCGTCGACCGCGGCACCGCCGGCGGACCCGCCCGGGGTCGGCCGGGGCCCGTTCACCACCGCCCCTCGCGGCGCACGCCCGGTGCCGCCGGGTGACCGGTCGCGGCGGCACCGTCCCGGCCCGCCCAGCGGGGCGCACGGACGTCCCGGCGGAGGCACCGCGACCGGCGGGAGCCCACGCGAGGCGCCCATCACCAACGAGGAGGACGGCTTCCTCGACGGGCTGCTCGCGGGGCCGACCATGACCGGCGGCGACCTGCCGGTGCTCTCCTGGGACCGCGGGGCGATCCCGGTGCTGCCACCCGCGGCGGTCGGCGCCCTGTTCGCCACGGCGCGCGGGAGCGCCGACCTGATCGTCGCGGACCTCCCCCGCTCGGCCGACCCGGCCTGCGACGTCGGCCTGTTCCTCTGCGAGACGGTGCTCGTCGTCGTGACGACGCAGCCGTGGGCGACCGCCGCGGCGGCCCGGGTGATCGCGCACGCCGCTCGCACCTGCTCGGACGTCAGGCTGGTCGTCCGGCTGCCGCCGTCCGGTCCCGGTGGCCGCGGCGAGCCCATGCTGCCCGGTGGGACGGACCTGTCCGGGCGTCCGGCGACGGCCGGAGCGGTCGCGGCCCGGCTGGGCCTCCCCCTGACCGGGGTGATCCGCGACGAGCCCGGGGCGAGCCCCGCCGCACTCGCCACCGAGAGCCGGCGGCGGGAGGCGGACGGTGAGGGAGACCGTCCGACCACAGGTCGCACTTCGGGCAAGCCGCGCTCAGATGCCACAGACGGGACCACGAAGCGGGGCGTCGTCGACAACGCGGCGACCGGCTCGGAACCCCGAATCGGCGCATCGATCATCGAGTTCAGTGACCTCTTCATCGCGGAACTCGGGTTGGACGGCGGAGCTCGGCGATGAATGGCCGCCAGTCGCTCCCCTCCCCGGGGAACCGCCCGCGCCTGCCCGGCGTTGCTCGCGCCAGTTCCCCTCTCCCCGGAACGGGTGGAGCCGGCGGGACCGGTGGAATCGGTGGGACCGGTGGAATCGGTGGGACCGGTGGAATCGGTGGGCTC
Organism: Parafrankia sp. Ea1.12; assembly: GCF_900465275.1. Taxonomy (NCBI): domain Bacteria; kingdom Bacillati; phylum Actinomycetota; class Actinomycetes; order Frankiales; family Frankiaceae; genus Parafrankia; species Parafrankia sp. Ea1.12. The sequence continues at coordinate 32,015 of NZ_UBIZ01000463.1, forward strand.
AGCGCGACCAGCGGGATCGACCGAATCAGCCAGATCAGCCAGATCGGTCGATTCGGCGCAATGGCCGGGATGGCGGAGATCGGTGGGATCACCGGCAGCGGCCCCGGCCGAACAGGCGAACGCGAGGCCGCCCCGAAAATCCCCGGCGCATCCGCGGGCGGCGAGCAACGACTCGGGCCACTCAGCGTCCTGCTGCGGGACCCGGAGGTCACCGACGTCCTGGTCAACGGCCCCGATCAGGTCTGGATCGAGCGGGCCGGCCGCCTGCGGCACACGGCCGTGCGCTTCCCCGACGACGCCGCCGTCCGCGGGCTCGCCGTGCGGCTCGCCGGCAGTGGCGGCCGGCGCCTGGACACGGCGATGCCGTTCGTCGACGTCCGGCTGCCCGACGGGATCCGGCTGCACGCGGTTCTCTCCCCGCCCGCGCTCGGCGGGACGTGCCTCTCGCTGCGCAGGCCACGGCCCCGGCCGTTCACCCTGGACGAGCTCGCCGCGCTGGGAACGATCGGGCCGTCCGAGGTGATCGTGCTGCGCGCCGTCCTCGCCGCCAGGTTGACGACCGTGATCAGCGGCGGGACGGGCACCGGGAAGAGCACCCTGCTCGCCGCGCTGCTCGACGCCGTCCCCGCGGGCGAACGGATCGTGCTGGTCGAGGACACCGCCGAGCTCGTCCTCGCCCGGGTCAACCTGGTGCGGATGGAGGCCCGCCCGCCCAACATCGAGGGCGCGGGCGAGATCACCCAACGCGAGCTCGTCCGGCAGGCACTCCGGATGCGCCCGGACCGGCTGGTCGTCGGCGAGGTGCGGGGGCCGGAAGTGCTCGACCTCCTGATGGCGATGAATACGGGTCACGAAGGGGGGCTCGGTACGGTTCATGCCAACACAGCCGAGACGGTGCCCGCCCGGTTCGAGGCTCTCGGGGCGCTCGCCGGCCTGCCGCGCGCCGCGCTGCACAGCCATCTGGCCGCGGCCGTCCACGTCGCCGTCCACCTCGGTCGCGACGGCGACGGCGCCCGCCGCGTCACCGGCATCGGTGTCGTGCGCCGCGACACGGACGGGATCGTGCGGATCGTGCCCGCGCTTGCCGGCGGAACCGGCCCGGTCCACCGCGACCCGCACGGCGACGACCGAGCACGTGGCGATGACCGAGCACGCGGCGACCGGCGGGCCCACGACGACCACCGGTCCCGCGGCGGCCAGCGAGCGCGCGGTGACCAGCGGACATCCGGCGATCAGCGGCCACCCGGTGGCCGGGGAGTCCACGGCGGGCGTCCGTTCGCCGGCGTCGAGCGCGAGGGGCTTCCCATCCTGCGGGCGCTCCTGCGCGACCGCGGGTTCTCGCTGTGGCCCTTCGATCAGGCCACCCCGGTCCGGCGCGGCCCACGGCCGGCCCCGGTCACCGCACCGCCGCCTCCCGCGAGCGCGCCGGAGGCACGATGACCACCGGCGGCCGCGGGCGGCGGGTGGCGACCTCGAGGCTCGCCGGCGGGGCCGCACGGCTGGGCCTGATCGTCGCCGTGACGGCTCTCGCCGGCCCGCTCGCCGGGCTTGCCGTCATCGTCGGTCGGGCGGCGCAGCTCGCCATCCGGCGCGCGACTGACCAGCGGTACGAGGCGGAGCTGCGCGGCGCGGCCGAGGACGTGCTGGCCGCTCTGTCGACCGAGCTCGATGCCGGCGCGGCCCCCGACGAGGCTCTCCGAACCGCTCTGTACTCGGTCGGGGACCTGCCGACCCGGCCCGGCCGACGGCGACGCGGCGCGGGCCACGGCCACGGCCAGGCAGGCGTGACCGGGCAGGCGGCCGGTGGGCTCGACCTGGCGCGCCTGCGGGAGCTGCTGCCCGACGCGGAGGACCCCGCGCGCCTGCTGGCCCGGTGCGAGGCTCCCGCGCTGCGCCAGCTCGCGACGGCGTACCGGGTCTGCCGGCTGGCCGGCGTCCGGCTCGCCCCCGTCGCGACCATGCTCGCCGACGCCGCCCGCGCGGATGCCGCCCGGGCCGACGAGCTGGCGTCCGCGCTCGCCGGGCCACGGTCCTCGGGTCGCCTGGTGGCGGGTCTGCCCCTGCTCGGGCTCGCGCTGGGCGCGCTCGTCGGCTCGTCGCCGGTGGAGGTGCTGCTGACCGGATCGGCCGGTCGGGCGTGCCTGACCGCAGGCGTCCTGCTCGACCTCGCGGGACTGCGCTGGCTGCGCCGCATCGCGGACGGCGTGCAGGCTCGAGTGCCGCCGGTCTGCGCCGGGCCGCTGCCCGCCGGCCGGCGCTGGGGCGGTTCGACCTCGCGCGAGTACCGGCGCCGCCTACTGGCCGATCTTCCGCTCGCCCTCGACCTCGTGGCCGCGTGCCTGCGGTCGGGCGCGACCACCCAGCACGCGCTGGAGGTCGTCGGCGTGGCGACGGGCGGTGCGGCGGGCTCCCAGCTGAAAGCCGCCGGCCGGGCCATGCGCCGGGGCGTCCCCGTCGACGAGGCATGCGACCGGCTCCTGGCGGCCGGCGGCGCCCCTCGTCCCGATGCGGCCCGTGCCGGAACGGGCCGCGCCGGCGCGGCCCGCGCGGTGGGGCGGCGTGGGGGCGACCGGCGCGCAGCCGGTCGCCGTGAGGGGCTCAGGCACGACTCCTCCAGGCACGAGAGCGGCGGACCAGGCAGGGGCCCGACCCGGCACTCGCGCAGGTCGTGGCGAGCCGATCCGCACCGCACGGGGCGCGGGTCGAACCGGCGCAGGGAGACCCGCGTGGTGACGGCCACCGCCGCCGCCATCGGCCGGACGGAGTCGTCGGGGGCGAAGCTCGCCGCGACACTGACCAGGATCGGGGACCGTGCCCGACAGGAGGCCCACGCCGCGGCCATCGCCGCCGCACGCCGAGCGGGTGTCCTCGCCGTCGCCCCGCTCGGGCTGTGCTTCCTGCCCGCGTTCCTGCTGCTGGGGGTCGTACCCGTCGTCATCGGCTCGGCGCCGGATCTCGGCCCGGCGTTCGGCCCGACCACTCCACCCACGCACCAGGGCTGAGGCGCCTTGACCACGCCGGGAGGACCCGTTTGCGGCCCCTCGGTCGCGGCCGTTCGGTTACGGCGGCCCCTGTGGACGGGAACCCGCCGTCCACAGGAGCTCCTTCGTCGGCGCGGGGCGGCTGATCCGGCGACACGATCGATGGTGCACGGGCCGGTCCGGCCCGGCTCCCCTTGAACCCGGAGGCAACCATGCTGTTCCTGTACGCGCTGCTCCGCCCGCGGCGCTCCGTGCCCTCGCCGCGGCCACGGCACCGGCGCTGGTACCGCTCGCCCCGGTCGAACACGGGCATGCCGACGGACGCGGGAATGTCGACGGCCGAATACGCGGTCGGAACGCTGGCCGCCGTCGCGTTCGCGGGGGTCCTCTACGCAGTCATCTCGAGCTCGGCCACCCGCTCGTTGATCTCCTCGGTCGTGCAGCGCGCGCTGACGGTCACGTTCTGACCTCGCCGCGATGCCCGTACCGGTACGGCAGCCACACGACGACCACGACGACGAGGACCGCGACGACGACGGCGGCCAGGTGACCGCCGAGCTCGCCATGGGCCTGCCGAGTCTCGTGGCGGTCGTGTTCATGCTCATCTGGATGATCGGCGCGGTGTCGGCGCAGGCCCGGTGTGCCGACGCCGCCCGCCTCGGCGCACGGGCCGCCGCCCGCGGCGAGGCGGAGGCCGCCACCCGGGCCTGGGCGCAGCGCGTGGCACCGCCAGGCGCCGCCATCGAGATCACCCGGGCCGAGGGCGCGGTCCGCGTCCGCGTCACCGTGGCGGTGGGTGGCGACGACATCGGCCGCCTGGTGCCGGTGGTCACGGTGGCGGCGGTCGCGGTCGCCGCTGTGGAGGAGGGCCTGGTGGAACACCCGTGAATCGGCTTCCACCGCCCGCCAGGCGGCTCTCGCACCTGCTTCTCGGGGAAGCCCGCGCCGACCGCGGCTCGGCCACGATCTGGCTGCTCGGCGCCCTTTCCGTCATCGTGCTGGTCGGGTCGGCGGCGCTGGGCCTGATGGTGGCCGGGGCGGCCCGCCAGCGCGCGGCGGCCGCGGCCGACCTCGCCGCACTTGCCGCGGCGTCGGACCGATCGGCCCAGCCCGAGGCGGCCTGTCGCCGGGCCGCGACGACGGCGTCCGCCAACGCCGGAAGGCTGTCCCGCTGTCAGGTCGAATCCGACAGCATCAGGATCGGCGTGGAGGCCGACCTGCCCGGCCCGCTGCGGGTGCTCGGCCCGGCCCGGTCATGGGCGCGCGCCGGGCCCTGGGAGGGTGGGCCCGGCGCGTATCAGCCGACCGCGGTGGAAGGTGTCAGCTCCACTCGCTCACTTGATGGTCAGGGCGTGCGCACACCGACGGATCGGGCGGTGCGCACGCCCACGGGTCAGGGGGTGCGCACACCCGCGGGAGGTGTGGGCGACCCGGACGCCGGCACCGCCCCGGACGCCCCGGAGACGGGCCCCGGCGCCGTGGGAGCACCAGGGACGGTCTCGGCCGCCTGCGCCTCGCGCTTCTTGCGCCGCAGGTCGGAAACCCGGGCCACGACGCGGTCCCCCGGATGCGCCGTCGGCACGGGCCGCGCCGGAGCGGCCGGCGAGCCGGTCGTGGCGGCGCGCTCGGCGCGGGCGGACCGACGTCCCGCCGACCGTCCCGACCCCGGCGCGGATTCCGGCGCGGCCACCGGCGTGGGGGCGGTTGCGTTCGCTCGCCCGCCCCCGGCCTGGCCGACCGGAACGGTCACGGCGGCACCCTGTTCGATCGGTGCGCCAGCGGCCCGCCCCTCGCCGGGCTGGCCCTCCCCGGTCCCACGGCGCCCCATCCGAAGCGGACCGGTGTCGGCTGCCGCGGCTGCCGCGGCAGCCGCCTGGCGACTGGACTGGGAACGCACGACCGGGTCAGGCGCGGTCGTCGGCACGGAGCCGGTCTGTGCGGGCATAGCCGGTGTCGGTACCGCGGATCGGCGCGAGGGCGCGGTACCAGCGGCCCCACCCGGCCTGACGGCGCCGGGGCCACCGGCGGGGACCGGGGCCGGGCCGGAACGAGGCGCCACCCCCACCGGAGTGGGCCCAGCGGTCGCGGCGGACCCAGTGGTCGCGGCAGACCCAGCTGTCGGGGCGGAGGCGGTAGTCGGTGCGGTCGGGGCCGAGTGCCGAGGTGCCGGGGTGGGCACGGCCCGCGTCATGGCGGCCAGGTCACGGGCACGCTGGCGCTCCAGCCGACGCCGGTGCCTGTCCCGGGCGAAGCCCTGCAGCGTGATCTGCGTACCGGCCACCACCAACACGCCGGTCGCGAGCCCGAGAACGAATAGCCCCCAGACGTCGAAGGAGAGCGACTGACCCATGATCATTACTTCTGTCTGACCGGAGTTCTCCAGGACGATGTCCGCGGTGAGAACACCCGCCAGAAGCAACAGGACCACACCGACGGTGACCACCGGAACCTCCAGATTTCCTGCTACGTATCGATTGCGCCGCCTTGAAAATCCGACAGAGGGCGGTCTACCCCCGATACGGTCGTCTGCACCCCCGGCCCGCGATCGTGTTCATTCCCGCCGGGGGCTCGGCGGGTCCGCAGGGTCGCCGTCCACCGCTGCCAGCACGGCGTCGAGCAGCCGGACCGCGGCTGCCTTCTCGAGCGGCTCGTTGCCGTTGCCGCACTTCGGCGACTGGACGCAGGACGGGCAGCCGGCCGGGCATTCGCACGCGGCGACGGCGTCCCGGGTCGCCCGTAGCCAGTTCGCCACCCGCAGGAAACCGCGTTCGGCGAACCCCGCCCCACCGGCATGGCCGTCGTAGACGAAGACGCTGGTGCGGCCGGTGTCCGGGTGCAGATCGGTGGAGACCCCGCCGATGTCCCACCGGTCGCATGTGGCGAACAGGGGCAGCAGGCCGATCGCCGCGTGCTCGGCGGCGTGCACCGCCCCCGGCACGTCGGCGGGTTCGATTTGGGCCGCGGCGAGGAGCTCGTCGGTCACCGTGTACCAGACAGCCCGCGTACGCAGCTGGCGCGGCGGCAGGTCGAGCGGCTCCTGCCCGAGGACCTCCCCGGTTGTCAGCCGGCGCCGTTGGAAGGCGATCACCTGATTGGTGACCTCGACCGTCCCGAGATGGATCTCGACGTCGGCGAACCGCGCGGAGCGGGTGGACTCGACGACCCGGATGTCGGTGTGCTCCCGCGCGACCGTGGTCCAGTCCGGCGTCGCCGCGTCGACGAAGGCCACCGCGTCGTCCAGGTCGAGCTCGTTGACGATGAAGCTGGCGCCCTGATGCAGGTACACCGCCCCCGCGTGCACCGTCGAGTGCGAGGTCGCCGCGTCGACGGTGCCGAGCAGCCGGCCCGTCGCCGTCTCGACGATCCGCACCGGTGGGCCGCCGACACCACGGATGTCGACGTCCGGGCGGTGCCGCTGGGTCCAGAACCAGCCGGTGGGTCGTCGACGCAGCCGCCCGCGCCGGACGAGGTCGTCGACCGCCGCGCGGGCACCGGGCCCGAACAGCTCCAGGTCGTCCTCGGTCAGCGGCAGTTCGCTGGCGGCGCATTCCAGGTGGGGCATGAGCACGTACGGGTTGTCGGGGTCGAACACGCTGGCCTCGATCGGCCGGCCGAAGACGGCCTCCGGATGGTGGACGAGGTAGGTGTCCAGCGGATCGTCCCGCGCGACCAGGACCGCGAGCGCCGCCTGCCCCGTCCGGCCCGCGCGGCCGGCCTGCTGCCACAGCGATGCCAGGGTCCCGGGAAAGCCAGCGATCACCGTGGCGTCGAGTCCGCTGATGTCGACGCCGAGCTCGAGCGCGGACGTGGCGGCCACGCCGAGGAGCTCACCCGTCCGGAGGCGTCCCTCCAGCGAACGGCGTTCCTCGGGCAGGTATCCCGCCCGGTAGGCGGCGACCCGCTCGACCAGTTCGGGGGCGGCCTCGCCCAGGCCGCGGCGGGCGGCGGCGGCCACCACCTCAGCGGCCCGGCGGGAACGGACGAACACCAGCGTCCGCACGCCCTCGGCGACAAGATCGGCGAGCAGATCAGCGGACTCGGCGGTCGCGGCCCGCCGGACGGGGGCGTCGTTCTCTCCGTGTGGCACGGGAGCGCCCGCACCGTCCACGTCCGGGCCAGCCACGTCTGTGCCGTCCGCGGGGGTGCTCGGCCGTCCCGCGCGGACGCCGAGCAGCGGCGGCTCGTACAGCGCAAAGTCCATGGGCCCTCGGGGAGACGCGTCGGCGTCGACCACGTCGACGTCCACGCCGGTCAGCCGGGAGGCGGACAGGCCCGGATCAGCCACCGTCGCCGAGGCGAGCACGAACACCGGCCGGGTGCCGTACCGGGCGCAGACCCGCCGCAGGCGCCGCAGGATCTGGGCGACGTGCGCGCCGAACACGCCCCGGTAGCCGTGGCACTCGTCGACGATGACGAACCGGAGACCGCGCAGGAACGGGGCCCAGCGGCGGTGTGCCGGCAGGATCCCGCGATGCAGCATGTCCGGGTTGGTGAGGACGAACGTGGCATGCGCGCGCACCCACTCCCGCTCGGGGCCCGGGGTGTCACCGTCATAGGTGGACGCCCGGACACCGGTCAGCATCAGTGAGCGCACCGAACGAAGCTGGTCGTTGGCCAGCGCCTTGGTGGGCGCCAGGTAGATGGCGCGCGAGCTCGGCTCCGCCAGCAGCCGGGTCAGCACGGGCAGCAGGTAGCCCACAGACTTCCCCGAAGCGGTACCGGTGGCCAGCACGACGCCGCGCCCCTCGTGCGCCGCCCGGGCCGCCTCGACCTGGTGGGTCCACGGCTGCTCGATCCCCGCCGCGCGCAGCCGGCTCACGAGCAGCGGGTCGGCCCACTCCGGCCACGCGGCCGGCTGGCCCCGCCGGGCGGGAACGCTCTCGACGTGGGTGATGTTGGCCGCCCGTCGGCTGTCCCGGGCGAGTCGGTTCAGGACGGTTCCGACTCGCGCGGGATCGTGCTCGGTGACGGCCGGCGAACCCACGCCCGTCACGATAGGCGGTCGCCCGAGGACGATGTCCGCCCACCATCCAAACCACTTGCTCCCATTACCTGGCCGATCCCTGCCAGGTCACGGTAGGCAACCTGATGACACCCCACACCGGGTCCAACACTAGATCGGCGATAGCATCATCCGAGGTGCGTCGCCTCGGATGAGCGAGGAGCAACACCGGGTCGATTCATCCGTCGGCGGCGCCGAATGCCGGCTCGCCATCTGTGTTGCGGGCCATCGGATTGATCCTCCTCATGGGAGGGTAGTGCCGCCGTGATGTCGGTCGCCCGAGGCGCGGGCGCCGGGAAGAACCACTAGGAGGATCCGTGGATCTGTCCCTCACGACTCGCCAGGAGGGGACCCACACGGTCGTCGTGGTGGGCGGCGAGATCGACGTTTACACCGCCCCCAAGCTTCGCGAGCAGCTCATCGACCTGGTCTCGGCCGGGTCGTACCACCTGGTGGTCGACATGGAGGGGGTGGAGTTCCTCGACTCCACCGGTCTCGGCGTCCTGGTCGGCGGACTCAAGCGGGTTCGTGCCCACGAGGGCTCGCTGCACCTGGTCTGCACCCAGGAACGTATCCTCAAGATCTTCAGGATCACGGGACTCACCAAGGTCTTCCCCATCCACTCCTCCGTCGAGGAAGCCCTGGCCGCCAGGGACTGATCAGGTCCCGTTCGCGAAAGGCAGGTCCTCGGACGCATGCCCACCGTCGAGTTGCACTTCGCCGCCTTGCCCGGCCATGTCCGTACCGCCCGGATGATCGCGACCGCGGTCAGCAGGCGCGCGGGCGTGCCAGCCGGCGCCGTCGACGAGATCAAGTTGGCGGTTGGTGAGGCGTGCGCCCGAGCCGTCCGGGTCAACCGCCGGAGCAATCCCGAGGCGCTGGTGCACGTGGCGCTGACCGACGCGCCGGAGACGTTCACCGTCGTCGTGTCGGACAGTGGCGCCCCGGGAGACGAGGTCGCCCCCGGGCCGGACGGCGGCCTCATCAGCGCGCCTGCCCTGCTGGACCTCGGTGGCGCGGACCTCGGTGGCGCGGCGGCCCTCGGCTCCGCCGCGCTCACCGCGCCGGGCCTCGATGGCGACCCTGACGCCGACCAGCCCTTCCCGCCCGGCCTGGGCCTGGCCCTCATCGAGGGCCTGGTCGACGAGGTCGCCGTCCGGCGCGGCACGGACGGCACGGGCACCGTCGTCGAGATGACCTGGCACACCGGTGAGCCGCCGGCCGATTCCGATCTCGACTCCGCCGCCTACGCGGCACTGGCCGCGGAGATCGCCGGTTCCGCCCGCCGCGAGGCCTGACGAGCCGACAGCGAGACCTGGCGAGCCGCAGTGAGACCCTGCGGGCCCTGACGCGGCCGAGAAAGGCCCGACGCCTGCTTGACGCCTGGCAGCGACTCGGGTGAGTTCCCGACAGCGATCGGGGCCCACCCGAGGTTCGAGCGCGTCCAGCCACACTTCGAGCAGGCCGTCGGCAGCCGAACGGCACGCCGGCCTGCGGGCGTCAGCCCGGGCGACACCTCACGGGCCGCGCTACAACAAAAACGGGCGACTCGGCCAGCCACAACCGAAAAACGAGCGCACGTCACAGACGTGCGGATAGACTCCGCCGCATCTCACCGACGGTCGATCGGGGCCGTCGGTGTTTCCCTTGGTGTTCCCCGTGGGGCCTGGCCCCGGGCCACAGGCCAGGGCCACACGAAGGCGTTCACCGCGCGGGCTGGTCGGCGGCGCCGGGTACGGACCGGCACCGCTACCTCACCGGAGTAACGTCCGGCGCCCGCTCGGCGCCCGCTGGAAGGTGGCTCCCGCCCGCTGACCGGTGTCGGTCGCCACCCAGGACGTCGTCGGATGCGACGTGTACGGCTGTGATCGACGAACGGTGCACGGCGGGCGTTCTGTGCCCGACCCACATCTGCCGCGGCCACAGAGGGCGCACACAGCAGACCGGGAGGAGCCATGTCCCCGATCCACACCCTACAGGCCGAGGACCCCCCTATCGACCTTAGCGGTGGAGCTGTCGGATTGGTCGCCGGTGTGGCGATCGTCGCAGCACTCGCCCTCCTCGTCGCCGCCTACCTGGTGCGCGAGGTACTGGCGGCGAACGCGGGCACTCCGAAAATGATCGAGGTGGGCAGAGCGGTTCAGGAGGGAGCCGCAGCCTACCTCCGCCGGCAGTTCCGGACCCTCGCCGGGTTCGTCATCGTGATCCCGTTCGTCCTGTTGCTCCTACCGGCGGATGACACGGGCGCTCGCGTGGGCCGTTCCGTGTTCTTCGTCGTGGGCGCCGTCTTCTCCGCGCTGGTCGGCTTCGTCGGCATGTCGCTCGCGACCCGGGCCAACACCCGCACCGCGGCGGCGGCGATCGAGAGCGGTGAACGTGCCGCGATGCGGATCGCGTTCCGTACCGGCGGCGTCGTCGGGATGTTCACCGTCGGACTCGGCCTCCTCGGGGCGGCGGTGGTGGTCCTGGCCTTTCGGGACACCGCCCCGCAGGTGCTCGAGGGGTTCGGGTTCGGCGCCGCCCTTCTCGCGATGTTCATGCGAGTCGGCGGCGGGATCTTCACCAAGGCGGCAGACGTCGGAGCGGACCTGGTCGGCAAGGTCGAGCAGGGCATTCCCGAGGACGACCCGCGCAATGCGGCGACGATCGCCGACAACGTCGGCGACAACGTCGGCGACTGCGCCGGGATGGCCGCCGACCTGTTCGAGTCATACGCGGTGACCCTGGTCGCGGCGCTGATTCTCGGGGTCAAGGCGTTCGGCGAGAACGGGCTGGTATATCCGCTGCTGATCCCGGCGGTCGGCGTGCTCACGGCGATCATCGGGATCTTCGCCGTCTCCCCCAGAGACGGCGACCGCACCGGCATGACCGCGATCAACCGGGGCTTCTTCATCTCCGCCGTGGTCTCCGCGATCGGCGTGGTGATCGTCTCCATGGTCTACCTGCCGGGCAGTTTCGCCGAGTTCCCGGGGCTGGAAGGCAGCACCCAGAGCGGCGATCCGCGGGTGATCGCGATCAGCGCGGTGCTCATCGGCATCGTGCTCGCCGCCGCCATCCAGCTGCTGACCGGCTACTTCACCGAGACGAACCGCCGCCCGGTCCTTGGCGTCGCCGAGGCGTCGACGACCGGGCCGGCGACGAACATCCTGGCCGGAATCGGGGTGGGTCTCGAGTCGGCTGTGTACTCCGCGTTGCTCATAGGCGCGGCTGTGTTCGGCGCGTATCTCCTCGGCTCGGGCAGCGTCACGATCGCCCTGTTCGCGGTGGCGCTTGCCGGAACCGGCCTGCTCACCACGGTCGGTGTCATCGTCTCGATGGACACGTTCGGCCCGGTCAGCGACAACGCCCAGGGCATCGCCGAGATGTCGGCCGGGCCGGAGGGCATCGACGAACGCGCCGGGGCGATCCTGACCTCGCTGGACGCGGTGGGCAACACCACCAAGGCGATCACCAAGGGCATCGCGATCGCCACGGCGGTGCTCGCCGCGACCGCGTTGTTCGGCTCGTTCACCGACACGGTCACGACCGCGCTCGCCGACGCGGGGGCGTCCACGGAGGCCGCCCGGGGCACCGTTGGTGGGCTGAACATCGCCTATCCGGACGCCCTGGTCGGCCTCATCATCGGCGCCGCCGTAGTCTTCCTGTTCTCCGGTTTGGCGATCAACGCGGTCGGCCGCGCCGCCGGCCGGGTCGTGATGGAGGTGCGCAACCAGTTCCGGACCAAGCCGGGAATCATGGAGGGCACAGAGAAGCCCGACTACGGCGCCGTTGTGGACATCTGTACCAGGGACTCGCTGCGCGAGCTGGTGACACCGGGAACACTCGCCGTGATGGCCCCGATCGCGGTCGGGTTCGGCCTCGGCTACCCGCCGTTGGGCGCGTTCCTCGGCGGGGCGATCGCCGCCGGGGTGCTGATGGCGGTCTTCCTCGCGAACTCGGGCGGCGCCTGGGACAACGCGAAGAAACTCGTGGAGGACGGCAACTACGGCGGCAAGGGCTCTGAGGTGCACGCCGCGACGGTGATCGGGGACACCGTCGGCGACCCGTTCAAGGACACCGCCGGACCGTCGATCAACCCACTACTCAAGGTGATGAACCTCGTCAGCCTGCTGATCGCTCCGCTGGTCGTGAAGTTCTCGGTGGGCGAGGACGAGAACACGGCCGCCCGCATCGGCATCGCCCTCGCCGCCGTCGTGGTGATCGTCGCGGTCGTCGCGACGTCCAGGCGGCGGGGCTCGTCGGTGGGGGACGGGCCGCCGACGCCCTCGGCACCGCCGACGCGCACCCCGCCGTCGGGCTCGGAGGTGAAGGTCTGACGACGAGATCCGGCGCTGTCGGCGCGTAACCGGCACACCGACCGCGTGATCTGACGGTGTCCCGCAGCGAATGCTGCCCGACGATCTTCGTCCGACCCCGTCCGGATCGCCACCGGTGCTGTGTCGAGGCCTGGTGGACGCCCGCCCGTGCGGTCGTGCGCAGCCGGTCGGCCCTTCGCTCGCCGAAGCGATGCGGGGCCGCATCCCGCCTGGTAGGCGGGATGCGGCCCCGTTCGTGGTCGCCGGGTCCGGCAGTCCGGCGAGCGTCTCCGGGGCAAAGTGGTGATCGGGCGGGGTCATCCGGCACGCGATCGTCTGCCGCTGGACCGCCCGGCGTGGACGACGGCACGATGGTGCGGATGCCTGCCGGCGCAACCGCCGAGGGAGTGCCCGCGCGGCCCCCGACGGCGGACGGGGGGAGCCCTCCAGCCACACACCGGCGTACGGTGCTCCCTGCGGCCGATTCCGGCAGCGGGAGATGTCCGGTCGTGCCGGGCCCGTGTCCACGCCCATGGAGCGGGGATCGCCGGCGCGCCGACAACAGCCCCGGGCGGGCATTGGAGCAACTGACAGAGGTAGATCACACGAGGATCACCCGGGCGGCACTGACGTCCCGAGCGGTCCACCGGAGCAGCACGCCGTAACGAGGAGAGAAGTGCCACCGCGCACGAATTCGACGAGCCGGACGACCGCGGGGTCGCCCACGCCGGTCGCCGAGCCCGCCAAGCCCGCGGCAGCGAGCGCCACGGCGGCCAGCGCCACGGCAGCGAGCGCCACGGCGGCCGAGGCCGAAGCGGCCGAGACGGCCGAGACGGCCGAGACGGCCGAGGCCGGCGCCACCGCAGGGCGCGCTTCGGGCGCCCGCGCCACGGGCGGGCGCCGCCCGGCGCGGGCCACCGCGAACGGGAACGGGACCCGTCTGGTGATCGTGGAGTCGCCGGCCAAGGCGAAGACGATCGCGGGCTACCTGGGCCCGGGGTGGCAGGTGGAGTCGAGCATCGGCCACATCCGCGACCTGCCGCGCAGCGCCGCCGACGTGCCGACCGCGCACAAGGGCAAGCCGTGGGCCCGGCTCGGGGTCGACGTCGACAACGGCTTCGAGCCCCTCTACGTCGTCAGCCCGGATAAGAAGGTCCAGGTCAGCAAGCTCAAGTCGCTCGTCAAGGACGCCAGCGAGCTCTACCTGGCGACAGACGAGGACCGCGAGGGCGAGGCGATCGCCTGGCACCTCCTGCAGACCCTGAAGCCGACCGTCCCGGTCAAGCGGATGGTCTTCCACGAGATCACCCCGCAGGCGATCCAGCGTGCGGTCGACAGCCCGCGGGAGATCAACGAGAACCTGGTCAACGCGCAGGAGACCCGGCGGATCCTGGACCGGCTCTACGGCTACGAGGTCTCCCCCGTGCTGTGGAAGAAGGTCATGCCCAAGCTCTCGGCGGGGCGGGTCCAGAGCGTGGCGACCCGCGTCCTCGTCGAGCGGGAGCGGGCGCGGATGCGGTTCCGCACCGCGGAGTACTGGAACATCGAGGGTGTCTTCCAGCAGACCGTCGCGCACGACGGCGCCGCCCTCGACACGACCCCGCTCCCGGCGACCCTCGTCGCGCTGGACGGGCGGCGCCTGGCCAGCGGCCGCGACTTCGCCCCGACCGGCGAGCTGACGTCCGACGGGGTCGCGCTGCTCGACGAGGCCGGCGCCCGCGCGCTGGCCGGCCGGCTCACCGGCGCCGCGTTCGCGGTGCGGTCGGTCGAGACCAAGCCGTACCGGCGCTCGCCCTACCCGCCGTTCATGACCTCCACGCTCCAGCAGGAGGCCGGCCGCAAACTGCGGTTCTCCAGCCAGCGCACGATGCAGGTCGCGCAGCGCCTCTACGAGAACGGCTACATCACCTACATGCGGACGGACTCGACGAACCTGTCCGAGACCGCCCTGGTCGCCGCCCGGGACCAGGCCCGCACCCTCTACGGCGCCGAGTACGTCCCGGACCGGCCCCGCACCTACGCCAAGAAGGTCAAGAACGCCCAGGAGGCCCACGAGGCGATCCGGCCCGCCGGGGATCACTTCCGGACCCCGGGTGAGGTGCGCTCGGAGCTCGACGGTGACTCGTTCCGCCTGTACGAGCTGATCTGGCAGCGCACGGTGGCCAGCCAGATGGCCGACGCGCGCGGCACCAGCGCCACCATCCGCCTGGGCGCGACCTCCAGCTCCGGGGAGGACGCGGAGTTCTCCGCCTCCGGCAAGGTGATCACCTTCCCCGGGTTCCTGCGCGCGTACGTCGAGGGCGCCGACGACCCGGACGCCGAGCTCGAGGACCGCGAGCGGCGGCTGCCCGACGTCCGGCGGGGGGACCCGCTGGCCACCCGCACGCTCACCCCGCGTGGCCACACGACCAGCCCGCCGCCGCGGTTCACCGAGGCCAGCCTGGTCAAGACGCTGGAGGAGCTGGGGATCGGCCGGCCGTCCACCTATGCGTCGATCATCGGCACGATCCAGGACCGCGGCTACGTGTGGAAGAAGGGGTCCGCGCTGGTCCCGAGCTTCGTCGCGTTCGCGGTGGTCGGGCTGTTGGAGGACCACTTCACCCGGCTCGTGGACTACCAGTTCACGGCCTCGATGGAGGACGACCTCGACGCGATCGCCGCTGGTACGGCCGCGTCCACGGACTGGCTCACCGGGTTCTACTTCGGTCTGCCCGACACGACCGACACCGGCGGTTCCGGCGCGGTCGAGGGCCTCAAGCACCTGGTCGGCGAGCGGCTCGGGGAGATCGACGCCCGCGAGGTCAACTCCATCCCGCTGGGCAAGGCGGACGACGGCGAGCCTGTCGTCGTGCGGGTCGGTCGTTACGGGCCCTATGTCCAGCACGCTGACGGGCGTGCCAGCGTCCCGGACGAGGTCGCTCCCGACGAGCTGACCGTGGAGCGCGCGCTCGAGCTGCTGGCCGCGCCCAGCGGCGACCGTCTGCTCGGCACGGACCCGAAGACGGGTGCGTCGATCACCGCGAAGGCCGGCCGCTACGGCCCGTACGTGACGACGGACAGCGAGCCGCCGCAGACCGCGAGCCTGCTGCGCACCATGTCGTTGGAGACCGTGACCCTCGAGGACGCGCTGCGGCTGCTGACGCTCCCCCGCGTCCTCGGCACCGACGCGGAAGGCGCGGAGGTCACCGCCCAGAACGGGCGGTACGGCCCCTATGTGAAGAGGGGCGCCGACAGCCGTTCGCTGGAGTCCGAGGACCAGTTGTTCACGGTGACGCTGGACGAGGCGCTCGCGCTGCTCGCGCAGCCGAAGGCCCGCGGTCGGCGCCAGGCTGCGCAGACGCCGCCGCTGCGTGAGCTCGGGCCCGACCCCGCCACCGAGCGCCCGATGGTCCTGCGCGAGGGCCGGTTCGGCCCGTACGTGACCGACGGCGAGACCAACGCCAGCCTGCGCAAGGGCGACGCGGTCGAGACCATCACGGTCGAGCGTGCCGCCGAGCTCCTCGCGGACCGCCGAGCCCGCGGCACGACCACGCCGCGCCGGACCACGAAGACCACGGCCAAGGCGCCCGCGAAGGCCACAGCCAAGCCCCGGACGGCCGCGAAGACCACCACGAAGGCCAAGCCCGCGGGCAAGACGTCGGGCGGCACGGCGAAGTCCGGCTCCCGCGCGTCGAAGTCCGCCGCCAGCGGCGCCGGGGAGACCGGCACCGCCGCGGGCGACGCATCCGGCACCGACAGCGCCACCGGAGCAACGTCCGGTGGCTCTCAGCGGTCGAGCTGATGGATCTGCCCGTCGGCGAGAGCCACGGCAAGCTGGACCAGACACCGCTGCGGGCCGCGCGGGCGGCTCCGCGGGAGCCCGCGGCGACTCCCGTGGTCAACACCGACCCGCCGAGCGCCAACTCGACGAGCACCGATTCGCCGACCACTGACCCACCAGGCACTCACCTGCCAAACACCGAGCCGCCAGGCACTGGGCCGCCGGCTGGTCGGCGGGCCCCGCGTCCGCCACGGATGCGGGTCCGGCGGCCACTGAGCCGTCATCCGGTCACGACGGTGCCCTCGCCACCGCGTGCGCGCACCACCAGCGGCTCGGACGGCGACCTGCGGGCGGTTCTGCGAATTCCCGAGTTCCGCCGGATGTGGATCCAGCTCAGCCTTTCCAGCCTGGGCGACTGGATGGGCCTGCTGGCGACCACCGCCCTGGTCACCCAGCTGACCGAGAGCTTCTCCGGACAGGCGTTCGCGATCAGCTCCCTGCTGATCGTCCGTCTGCTGCCCGCGCTCGTGCTGGGCCCGCTCGCCGGAGCGATCGCCGACCGCCTCGACCGCCGGATGACCATGGTCATCACCGACGTGATGCGGTTCGGGCTGTTCCTGTCCATCCCGATCGTGGGAACCCTCGGATGGCTACTGATCGCGTCCTTTCTCGTCGAGTGCGTGAGCCTGGTGTGGGCACCGGCCAAGGAGGCCTCGATCCCGCATCTGGTCCCGCGTAACCGGCTCGCGGCGGCCAACACCCTCAGCCTGATAACGACCTACGGCACGGCGCCGCTGGCCGCGGCGATCTTCACGCTGCTCGCCACCGTGTCCCGGGCCCTGGGCCCGTCCATTCACTTCTTCCGCGACTCCTCCCTGGACATCGCGCTGTACTTCAACGCGGCCACGTTCCTCGGGTCGGCGATCGTCATCTGGGGCCTGCGGTCGATCGGCCGCGCGGAACGGCCCGAGCACAGCACGGAGCCGGGCTTCTTCGCCTCGATCACCGAGGGCTGGAAGTTCGTCGGCCAGGACCGCCTCGTCCGCGGGCTGGTCGTCGGAATCCTCGGCGGCTTCGCCGGCGCCGGCTGTGTGGTGGCGCTCGGCAAGCTCTACGTCGAGATCCTCGGCGGTGGCGACTCGGCCTACGGCGTGCTGTTCGGCGCGGTGTTCATCGGCCTCGCCGCCGGAATGGGCGCCGGCCCGAAGCTGCTCGGGGATTACAGCCGTACCCGCCTTTTCGGCGTCTGCGTCACCGCCGCGGGAATCACGCTGGTGATCGTCGCGATCATCCCGAACCTGGTGATCGCCTGCATTCTGGTCGTGTTCGTCGGCGCCCTCGCCGGCGTCGCCTGGGTGACCGGGTACACCCTGCTGCAGGCCGAGGTCGCCGATGAGCTGCGCGGGCGCACCTTCGCGCTGGTCCAGTCGCTGGTACGGGTCGACCTGCTGGTCGTACTCGCGGCCGCGCCGGCCCTCGTCGGTCTGATCGGTTCGCACCAGGTCCACCTCTGGGGTGACATCAACGTCCGGGCCGACGGTGTCACCGTCGTCCTGCTCGCCGGCGGGCTGCTCGCCGTCGCGGTCGGCCTGTTCTCCTACCGCCAGATGGACGACCACACCGGGGAAGCCGTCCTGCCCGAGCTGTGGAACGCGCTGCGCGGGCGGCGGCCGGGCGCTGCCCGCCGCCGTCATGGCGGGTTGTTCATCACCGTCGAGGGTGCCGCGGGCGCCGGCAAGACGACCCAGCTGGAGCTGTTGCGAAGCTGGCTGTCCTCGAGCGGGCGCGAGGTCGTTCCGGCGTACGAGACCGACGGGACGTCCCTCGGCGCGGGCCTGCGGGACCTGCTGGACGACCCCGCGAACCGGCTGCACGCCCGGACCGAGCTGCTGCTGGACGCGGCCGACCGCGCCGAGCACGTGGCCCGGGTCATCGAACCGGCGCTGGCACGGGGCGCGATCGTGCTCACCGACCGTTACGTGGACTCCGCGATCGCGTGCCAGGCGCTCGGCCAGCGGATCGACAGCGACGAGCTGACGGTGCTGACCCAGTGGGCCAGCCACTCGTTGCTGCCCGACGTGACGATCCTGCTGGACCTGCCTGCGGAGCAGGCGCTGGCCCGAGGCGGGGGTGATCCTCACCTCGGGCGGGAGAGCGAGGACGACGGCGGCGGACACGATGGCGGTACCGGACACGATGGCGGTGCCGGGCACGGCGGCGGTGCCGTGCCCGGCGCGGGGCCGGATCGCTCCGGCACCGACCCGGTCGCGGCCGTGGCCTACCACCGACGGGTTCGCGAGCACTTCCGCAGGCTCGCGGACGAGGATCCGGACCGGCACGTCATCCTGGACGCGACGCTCTCCCCGCAGGAGCTGCACCGGCAGATCCGTGCGGTGATCGCCGGACGCCTGCGCCCGGCGATCACCGGTGACGACCCGCGATGACGATCAGGTCGCGGTGATGCACGACAATGACGGTGTGACGGTCTGGGACACCCTGGTCGGACAGGACGCGGTCGTCGCCACCCTGACCGCCGCGGCCACGGCGGCGGCGCTGGTCACCGAAGGTGGGTCGCTGGTCGCCGCCCGGGCGGGCATGACCCACTCCTGGCTGTTCACCGGCCCGGCCGGCTCGGGCCTCGCCGACGCGGCCCGGGCCTTCGCCGCCGGCCTGCTCTGCGAGAACATCCCGCCAGGCTGCGGGCAGTGCCCTGGCTGCCACACCGTCCTCTCCGACACCGCGGCCGACCTTCGCACGGTCCGCCCGGAGGGTCTCTCGATCGGAGTGCGGGACGTCCGTGCCCTGATCAGGGACGCCGCCAGCGCCCCCAGCGCGGGCCGATGGCGCATCCTGCTGATTGAGGACGCGGACCGCTTCACCGACTCGGCGGCGAACGCGCTACTCAAGGCGCTGGAGGAGCCGGCCGAGCGAGCCGTGTTCCTGCTGTGCGCCCCATCCGTCGACGACGTGCTGCCCACCATCCGCTCCCGGTGCCGGTCGGTCGCCCTGCGGCTGCCGAACCCGAAGAACGTGGCCGACGTCCTCATCCGGGAGGGCACAGCCGAGGATCTCGCCGCCGTGCTGGCGCAGGCGTCCCAGGGGCATGTCGGGCAGGCTCGCAGGCTGGCCACCGACCCGCAGGCCCGCGCACGGCGGGAGTCGGTGCTGCGCCTGCCCTCCCGGCTGCGGCGGGTCGGCGACTGCCTGGCCGCGGCCGCCGACCTGGTGGACGCCGCGAACGCCGACGCGCAGGCCGCGAACGCCGAGCGCGACGAGGTCGAGACCGAGGCGCTGAAGACGGCACTGGGCGTCGGCGCGACGTCCTCCGGTACCAGGTCGACGTCCGCGCGGGGTGCCAAGGCGGGGGCCAAGCCGAGGTCTCTCCAGGTCCGCGGCGCTGCCGGGGCACTCAAGGAGCTGGAGCGGACCCAGAAGAGCCGCGGGCGGCGCACTGTTCTCGACTCCCTCGACCGGGCCCTGGTGGATCTTGCCGGGCTGTACCGGGACGTACTGGTCCAGCAGCTGCGGGGGCAGGTCACCCCGGTGCACCCCGACCAGGCCGACGCCGTCGCCCAGCTGGCCGCCGCGGCCACCCCGGAGCAGACGTTGCGCCGGTGGGAGGCCGTCCTGGCGACACGGCAGGCGCTGGCGGACAACCCGGGTCTTGTGCCGCAGCTGGCTGCCGAGTCTCTTGCCCTCACGCTGCGCGACGCATAAGAACCTGTTCGGCGGCAGGCGCCACCGGAGGAGAGGACGGGCATGCGGGTTGCGGCGGTCGGCGACCTCCATGTCGTTCCCGGATCCGCGTTCCGGCTCCGGCCGCTCTACCAGCGGGCGGCGCTCGTCGCCGACGTCCTGCTGCTGGCCGGTGATCTGACCAACGACGGCGAGCTGGACTCCGCGGCGGAGCTGTGCACGGTTGTCCGCGGGCTCGACCTGCCGGTCGTGGCGGTGCTGGGAAACCACGACCACGACGCCGGCGAGGGCCCGCGGGTCGCCGCGATGCTCGGTGACGCCGGCGCGATCGTGCTCGACGGCACCGCGGCGACGATCGGGACGGCGGCCGGCCCGGTCGGGGTCGCGGGCGTGACGGGGTTCGCCGACAACCACCTGGCCGACGGCGGGCCCGGCGGCCGGACGCCCGAGGACGCCGCGGCCGACGCCTTTCACCTGCGCGACGCGCTCGCCTCGCTCGACACCGACGTCCGCATCGCCCTCACCCACTACGCGCCCGTGCGGGAGACGCTGACGGGCGAGGCGCCGGGGCTGCACCGGTTCCTCGGCAGCTCCCTGCTCGGCGCCGCCATCGACGGTTCACGCGCGGCGGGAGCCGGGCGCGGCACCGGTCCCGGGCGCGGGGCGACCGCAGCGCGCAGGTCCGGCATGGCGGGCACGCTCGACCCGCCGGGGCCGGCGTCGGTCCTTCCCTCGGACGGCCCCGCTCCGGCGCCAGCCGACGGCTCCTGGCATGGCAGCGTGATCCCGGGCTCCGGCGCGGGCGCCGCCGACGCGCCCGCCACCGCGCTCGCCGTCCACGGCCACGCCCACCACGGCCAGGAGACGGGACGCACCCCGGGCGGTACGCCGGTGCGCAACGTCGCCCGCCCGGTCATCGTGGCCCCGTTCGCCGTCTACCAGGTCCCGGGCGGCGCCCGCATCGGATGACACCGGCCGGCCCCGGGGCGCGCCGACCGACCCGTCTCCATCCGGAATGGAGCCGTCGCACCCCGCATCGGGCGAGATGGGCGAACCGGGAGCCTCGCCGCCGCTCCCGTCGTAGTCTTCCGTGGACCGGGCATCCGAGGGCGGAAGGTGGCGGGACGTCGCATGCCGATGATGTGCGCGGTGTCCTTCTCCCGCCGGGGCCGGCTCTACTACGCCGATCCGGGCCCGTACAGCCCGCGGGTCGGTGACCGGGTCCTGGTGCCCACCGACGAGGGGCCCGAGGTCGCCACCTGCGTGTGGGCGCCGCAGTGGGTCAGCGAGGATGTCGGCGGCCTGCCGGTGCTGGCCGGCCTCGCGGACGAGGACGACCTGCGCCGTGACGACGCCGCCCGACGGCGCCGCGCCCAGGCGAGGGTCGCCGCCCGCCGGCTCGTCCGGGAGCACGGCCTGCCGATGAAGGTGGTCGGAGTGGACGTGGTCCCCGACAGCAACGCCTTCACCGTCTACTTCACCGCCGAGAACCGTGTCGACTTCCGTGCCCTCGTGCGTGATCTCAACCGGACGCTTTCCGCCCGCGTACAGCTGCGGCAGCTCTCGGCCCGCGACAGCGCGAAACTCCAGGGCGGGATCGGCTCCTGCGGGCGGGACCTCTGCTGCTCCACCTTCCTCACCGACTTCGAGCCGGTGAGCGTGCGGATGGCCAAGGACCAGAACCTCTCACTGAACCCGATGCGCATCAGTGGGGCGTGCGGCCGGCTGATGTGCTGCCTGCGCTACGAGCATCCCCTCTACGAGGAGTTCACCGCCGCCGTCCCCGCGGTGGGCGCCCGCGCGTCCACACCGGACGGGGACGGCCGGGTCGTCGCGCACGACGTGCCGCGCCAGCAGGTGACGGTCGCCCTCGACGGCGGGGGCCGGCACGCCTGCTCCCGCGCGGACGTCTGCGGCTCACGCAAGGCCTACGAGGCCACCCATGCCGCCGGACCGGCACGCCCGGCCAGCACCGCGGACCCGACCGGCACGGCAGGGCCAGCCGCCACGGCAGGGCCAGCCGCCACGGCGGAACCAACTGGGACCGCGGAACCAGCCGGGCCGGCGGGGACGGCGGGGACGGCGGGCCCGGCGCCGGACGGCGGCGAGGACAGCTCCCCCGACACGGCCGGCGGGCGGTCCCACCGCCGCCGTTCCCGGCGGCGCACGGAGCACTGAGGGCGTACGCGGCACAGACCGCCCGAACTTCGGGACGGCAGCTCGCGGCAAAACAGACAGCGCGACATGACCGCGCGCCGGCGCGGCCGGCGGCATCCACATGGGGGGAACCATGCAACGGCGGGTGTGGCTGGTACGCCACGGCGAGAGCACGGCGAACGCGGGGCAGCCGTCGGCCGATCCGCACGGGATCGGGCTCACCGACCTCGGAGTGCGCCAGGCTGACGCGGTCGCCGGGATGATTCCCCACGACCCGTCCCTGATCGTGGTCTCCTGGTACCTACGCGCCCGGCTGACCGCGGAACCGACCGCGCGCAGGTTCCCGGCCACCCCGCTGGAGGTCTGGGACGTCCAGGAGTTCACCTACCTGGGCAGTCTCCACGGTCAGAAACTGACCGACCTCGAACGGGCGCCGTTCGCGCGGCAGTACTGGCACCAGGCGAACCCGTACTCGGTGGACCGGCCCGAGCTGGGCTGTGAGTCGTTCGCCGGGCTGATGGACCGGGCCGACCGGCTCCTCGCCCGGCTGCACCAGGCGCCCCCGGGACTTGTCGTGGTCTTCACCCACGGCATGTTCATCCGCGCGGTGGACTGGTGCCTACGGGCACGCGCCGGCACGGCCGAACGGCTCGACATGGGCGGCTACCGGGAACACCACCGGCGCCGACCCGTGCCGAACGGATCGATCATCGAGCTCCAGGAGGGTGACCGGGAGCTACGCGAGGCGACGGAGCCGGATCTCAGGGATCGAACCGGTAGCCCATCCCCCGGAGCGTGGTGACCAGGCGGCGCTGCGGCGGCCTTCCCTCGACCTTGGTGCGCACCCGCCGGACGTGCTCGGTCACGGTCGCCGGGTCCTGGAAGCGGGTGCCCCAGACCTGTTCAAGCAGTTCCTCGCGGCTGAACACCCGGCGTGGATGTCGGGCGAGGAAGGCCAGCAGCTCGTACTCACGGGCGGTGAGATCCACCCGCTCACCCGCGACGGCCACCTCCCGCGCGCGCAGGTCGATCGAGACGTCGCCGTAGATGAGGGGCTCGTTGCCGTCCCCCGTTCGCTGCGGCGGCGCCTCGACGGGCCGGCGGCGCAGCCGCGCACGCACCCGGGCGACCAGCTCGCGCAACGAGTACGGCTTGACCACGTAGTCGTCGGCGCCGAGCTCCAGGCCGACGACCCGGTCGACCTCCTCGGCACGTCCGGTCAACATGATCACCGGCACTTCGCTTGTCTGGCGCAGCCGGCTGAGGACGGCGAAACCGTCCATCCGCGGCATGGCCACGTCCAGCACAACGAGATCTATCTCGGTGGTCTGGAACAGTCGCAGCGCTGCCTCGCCGTCCGCGGCCTCGAGCACCCGGTACCCAAATCGCTCAAGGCTGCGTGCCAGCGCGATTCGCGATGCCTCGTCGTCTTCGGCGACAAGCAGCGACGCTCCGCGCGTCGTGCCTGGCGCACCTTCCCCGGCCCCGGTCATGGTGCGAAACCCTACGCAACCTCTCCGGAGCCACTGCGACCGGGGGTGCCTTTTCGACACCTTCGGCCGACGCGCGGGGGTTCGAGCATTCAAATCCGTAACAGAAAGCCTTGCAAGACATGCGATCAGTGCGCGTCCCGATCATTCCGTATCCCGCGGACAACCGAACGTCGACAGGATGTGGCGGGGTGCGCAGACAGGCAGAGCGGTGACTTCCCGCCGACGGACGCCCCAGCACACACCGAGCCACCGAACTGGACCGCATCCGGATCCGGGACGCACCGGATCGAGCCCGTCACCCGCCGGCAGCCCGGCCACCCCGACCCAGGGTGGCGTGCGCGCGAGCCACGTCAGGGCCCGGACCACGGACGGGCGCCGATCGCCACATCGTCTTCGTCTGGCATACTCGTCCGGGCAGGACGGCGCCGGAGCCCACCGGCTCGCAGCCGCCTGGCCGATGCCGGAGTAGCTCAGTGGCAGAGCAATCGCCTCGTAAGCGATAGGTCGCGGGTTCAATCCCCGCCTCCGGCTCAGACTCTCTTCCCAGCCAGCGCCGTTCACCGTCAGCGGCGGCCTGGCCAACCCCCCTCGCACCTGCCTCAGGGCATGCCACAGCGGCCGGTGGGGGCAATCCCACCGGCCGCCCGGGACGGCCGTGCTCGATGCCGGAGCGTGGCCGTCGCCGTGGTTGTCAGGCCGTGTGTGCGTGCGCGGCGCCGTCCTCGTCCGCGCCGTGCTCGACGCCCTCGGAGTCCTTGAGCCGGGTGATCGAGGCGAGGATCTCCTTCTCGGCGGCCCCCCGGTCCACCCAGGAGGCGCCCTCGACGGACTTCCCGGGCTCGAGGTCCTTGTAGACCTCGAAGAAGTGCTGGATCTCCAGCCGGTCGAACTCCGGCAGGTGACGGATGTCACGCAGGTGCTCCTGCCGGACGTCCGCCACCGGGACGCAGAGGACCTTGTCGTCCGGGCCCTTCTCGTCCGTCATCCGGAACATGCCGATCGTGCGGCACCGCACGAGGCAGCCCGGGAAAGTCGGCTCCTCCAGCAGAACCAGCGCGTCGAGCGGATCGCCGTCCCGACCGAGCGTGCCCTCGATGAATCCGTAGTCGGACGGATAGTGGGTGGACGTGAACAGCATCCGGTCCAGCCGGATGCGCCCGGTGTGGTGATCCATCTCGTACTTGTTGCGCTGCCCCTTGGGGATCTCGATGGTCACGTCGAACTCGAGGTCCACGCCGTTCCCTGTCTCCTTCGGTCCGTCCGGCACCGAAGGCCGGCTCTGTGTCTGAAGGACGCCGTGTCCGGCGTCCATGGGTCGTCCGTCTCGCGATGCGCCGCTACCCGCGTGGCGCGTCACTCGGTCGCGGTAGTCAAGCCGAGACCCGGACCCGCGGTTCGTGCGGGTCCACTGTGCCCTGTGCGCGGTGACGCGCTGTGGCGGGGTGCGGCCACCGGGCCGCGGTGCCACCGCACGGCGCCGCCACTCGCACGATCGCACGGCCACGCCCCGCGAGGCGCGCCGCGCAGTCGGCTCCGAGCGCCCCCGGGCGACATCCATCGTGCCTGTCACACCCCGCGGCGCACACCATGGTGTGGCCTTCTTCGTACCCGATCCACATGATTGCCGAAGCGGTTCCACCCCGGACTGAGGCCGAGCCACCCCCGCGTGGGGTGTTCCCGCTCGCCGGAAACCCACGCGGCCAGCACGGTCGCGGGCTCCGGACGGCCGGGAGGCACACCGCGTTCTCCCGTCGCCGGGGCGAGGCCGTCCACCTTACGAAAGCCGGGACGTGACCGGCAGGGCGCCACCCGCGCGACACCGACCTGCGTAACCTTCCCGGGTGACCACAGTGCCGCTGGGCGCGCGGGCCGGTGGCCTCACGGCACTGGCCGGAGCGCTGCTCGCCGGATCGCTCTCGCCCGGTCCGGCGGCGCCTCCGGGCGGCGCCTCACCGGCCCCGCCGGGTGTACGCGCCGAGGCGTCCGCGCTGCCGGGGCTGGACCCGGACGCACCGAAGGCCGACCCGGCCGCGGTGGCCGCGCGGCTGCTCGGGCCGCTCTCCGACCCCGTGCTGGGCGGCCCGGCGACACTGGTGGTCGACGCGCTGACCGGGCAGGTGCTCCTCGCGAACCGCCCCACCGAGCCGACCGCTCCCGCGTCCACGGTCAAGATCGCCACGGCGACCGCGGCGCTCACCACGCTCGATCCGGACGCCCGCCTGCGCACCCACGCGGTCTACCTCCCGCCGGCCAGCGCGCCACCCGCGGCGACCGCGGGGTCACCTGCGGCAACCACCGGGTCGGCGACTGTGCCCGGCCGGGCGCCCCTGGCCCCAGGCGGCACGCTCTGGCTGGTCGGCGCGGGCGATCCGACCCTGACCGCGGCGACCGGGGCGGCCGGGTACCCGCCGGCGGCCCGGTTGAGCGACCTCGCCGAGCAGGTCCGCAAGGCCGGCATCACCGCTGTCGGCGCGGTGGTCGGCGACGGGACGGCCTACGAGGGCCCGGGGATGGCACCCGGCTGGCGCGACGGCTACGTGACCGACGGGAACGTGACCCCGGTGTCCGCGCTGTCGGTCGACGCGGGGCGTGCCACACCCGGCGCCGCCGGGCCGCGCAGCCTGACCCCGGACGCCACCGCGGCGGCCGCGTTCCGCACGGCCCTCACCGCGGCCGGCGTGTCCGTCGGCTCGGTCTCGACGGGCCGGGCGGACGCGGCGGCCCGCGAGGTCGGGTCCGTGCAGAGCCCGCCGATCCCGGTCCTGGTCGAGCGGATGCTCACCGACTCCGACAACGACCTGGCGGAAAGCCTGGGACGTCAGGTCGCGATCGCCCGGGGGCTTCCGGCGAGCTTCGACGGGGCCACCCGGGGCGTGCTCGGCGCCCTTCGCGACGCGGGCATCCCGACCGACGGCGCCTCGCTGCGCGACACCAGCGGACTTTCGATCGACAACCGGATCGCCCCGGCGACGCTCGTCGCGGCGCTGCGGACGGCCGCCCTGCCGGGTCATCCGGCCCTGCGGACGGTCCTGTCCGGGCTGCCGGTCGCGGGCTTCACCGGCACGCTCGGCGACCGGTACGGCCCCGGTGACACCTCCCCGGGGGCCGGCGTCGTCCGGGCGAAGACCGGCAGCCTGCGCATCGTGACCAGCCTCGCCGGCATGGTGACCGACAGCGACGGACGGCTGTTGCTGTTCGGGCTGTTCGCCCCGGTCGAGGAGCAGGGCCTGACCAAGATGGCGCTGGACCGGGTCGCGGCGGCCCTCGCCTCCTGCGGATGTCCGCCGGCCGGCGCCGGGCCGCCATCAGCCGGGCCACCGGCGCCGCCGGGCGGCTAGGTCATCGGACAACAAAGAACACCACAGGCCCTGCCGACCTCAACGGCAGGCACCACGGACGGCTCCCCGGGCCCGACTGGCGTCGTCCGATCGGGCGGGCGAAGCGGCCGGAAGCCCGGTACGCTCCTATTCGTGGACGCTGAGCTGGTGGACTGGGAACTCGCCGTAACGACGGCGAAGAAGCTCGTCCGACCAGGGCCGCAGCGAAGCCGGGCGGAGGCGGACGAGATCGTCTCGGAGCTCCGGCGCCTGGCTGTCATCGCTGAGGGCCATGTGCAGGACTACACCCAGCTCGTCCCCGCCGGGCCACCGACCCCGATCGCGGTCGTCGACCGGCCGGAGTGGGTTCGTTCCAACGTCGCCGGGCTGCGCGTGGCCACCACGCCCCTGATCGAGAAGCTCTCCGACCAGAGCCGCGGCCGGCTCGCCGCCGCGGTGGGCCGGCGGGTCACCGGTGTCCAGGTCGGGTCCGCGCTCGCCTACCTCGCGGGCAAGGTTCTCGGCCAGTTCGAGGTCTTCCTCCCGCCGGAGGAGTATGAGGCGGGCGGCGCCGCGAGCGCCCCGTCCCTGGCGAAGCCCGGCGCTCCGACCCCGGTGGGGCGGCTCAGCCTCGTCGCGCCGAACATCGCCCACGCCGAGGAGACCCTGCGGGTGGTCCCGCGCGACTTCCGGCTCTGGGTCTGCCTGCACGAGCAGACGCACCGCAGCCA
Organism: Parafrankia sp. Ea1.12; assembly: GCF_900465275.1. Lineage (NCBI taxonomy): Bacteria > Bacillati > Actinomycetota > Actinomycetes > Frankiales > Frankiaceae > Parafrankia > Parafrankia sp. Ea1.12. The sequence continues at coordinate 59,447 of NZ_UBIZ01000463.1, forward strand.
GTTCACCGCCGTCCCGTGGCTGCGCGAGCACCTCGAGTCCGAGATCGCGGCGTTCATCGGCGCGACCGACCTCGATCCCGAAGTCCTCGCCGACCGGCTCCGCTCCGCCGTCACGGCGCTGCGCAGCGCCGTGCGCGACCACGGGCCGGACACGCCGAGCGTCGTGGAGGCGTTGCAGACCCCGGCGCAGCGCGCCGTCCTCGACCGCCTCCAGGCGCTGATGACCCTGCTCGAGGGGCACGCCGACCAGGTCATGGACGCGGTCGGCCCGCAGGTCGTGCCGACGGTGGCCGACATCCGCGGCAAGTTCGACAACCGGCGCTCCGGCGGCTCGCCCATCGACCGTTTCCTACGTCGCCTGCTCGGGCTGGATCTCAAGATGCAGCAGTACCGCCAGGGCGGGGCGTTCGTCCGCGCCGTGGTCGCCGAGGTCGGCGTGGAGGGCTTCAACCACGTCTGGCAGTCGCCGCAGGCCCTGCCG
>NZ_UBIZ01000662.1:0-2172 GCF_900465275.1 Parafrankia sp. Ea1.12
CGTGCTCGCCGGTCGTGTCTGGCTGTTCCGGCTTCGAACGTGAAGATGTTGGGTAAGGCGCAGGGGCTTCCTGCCGACCAGATCTTCTGTGATCTGGAGGACTCGGTCGCTCCGGGGGCGAAGGAGTCGGCGCGGGGGAACGTCGTGTCGGTGTTGAACGAGGGTGACTGGGCGGGTAAGACCCGGGTCGTGCGGGTCAATGACCTGACGACGAAGTGGACCTACCGTGATGTCGTGACCGTGGTCGAGGGCGCGGGGGCGAACCTGGACTGTGTGATGCTGCCGAAGGTGCAGACCGCCGCGCAGGTGCAGTGGCTGGATCTGCTGCTGACGCAGATCGAGGAGGTGATGGGTTTCGAGGTCGGGCGGATCGGTATCGAGGCGCAGATCGAGAACGCGCTGGGTCTGTCGAACGTGAAGGAGATCGCGTTCGCCAGCCCGCGGATCGAGACGATCATCTTTGGTCCGGCGGATTTCATGGCGTCGATGAACATGCCGTCCCTGGTGGTGGGTGCGCTGAACCCGGATTATCCGGGGGACCCGTTCCACTACGTGCTGTTCAAGATCCTGGAGGCGGCGCGGGCACGGGGGGTGCAGGCGATCGACGGGCCGTTCCTGCAGATCCGGGATGTGGAGGCGTTCCGTGGGGTGGCGAAGAAGTCCGCGGCGTTGGGTTATGACGGTAAGTGGGTGCTGCATCCGGGGCAGATCGACGCCGCGAACGAGGTGTACGCCCCCCGGCAGGAGGATTACGACCACGCCGAGCTGATCCTGGACGCCTATGCCTGGCACACCTCGGATGAGGGTGGGCTGCGGGGCGCGGTGATGCTCGGGGACGAGATGATCGATGAGGCGAGCCGGAAGATGGCCGAGGTGATCGCGGGCAAGGGTCGTGCCGCGGGTATGGCGCGTACCGCCCGTTTCGAGCCGCCGGCCGGCTGACCCGGTCTGGCTGTTTCCCCGTCGAGACCTCAAGGACACAGGAGCCGCTATGGGCAGGATCGCGCAGACCGACGGGCTGACCGAGGTGCAGTCCGACATCCTCGCGGCGGTGCGGTCGTTCGTGGACAGGGAGATTCTGCCGAACGCGGGCGATCTTGAGCGTAAGGACGAGTATCCCGAGGCGATCGTCGAGGCGATGAAGGAGATGGGCCTGTTCGGGATCACGATCCCGGAGGAGTACGGCGGTCTCGGTGAGTCGTTGCTGACGTACGCGCTGGTGGTGGAGGAGATCGCCCGTGGGTGGATGAGTGTGTCCGGGGTGATCAACACTCATTTCATCGTGGCGTATCTGGTGCTGCAGCACGGTACCGATGAGCAGCGGGAGCGGTTGTTGCCGCGGATGGCGACCGGTGAGCTGCGGGGGGCGTTCTCGATGAGTGAGCCGGGGTGTGGTTCGGATGTGTCGGCGATCACGACCCGGGCTGACCGTGACGGCGACGAGTACACGATCACCGGGCAGAAGATGTGGCTGACCAACGGTGCCCGTGCCGGTCTGGTCGCGACGTTGGTGAAGACGGATGAGGGTGCGGAGTCGGTCTATCGGAACATGACGACGTTCCTGTTGGAGAAGGAGCCGGGGTTCGGTACCGACGGTGGTATCACGATTCCGGGGAAGCTGGAGAAGCTCGGGTACAAGGGTGTCGAGACCACGGAGATGATCCTGGATGGTCATCGGGCGTCGGCGGGTTCGATCCTGGGTGGTCCGGGGGCGGCGGGTCGTGGTTTCTACCAGATGATGGACGGGGTGGAGGTCGGGCGGGTCAATGTCGCGGCCCGGGCCTGCGGGATCATGATCCGGGCGTTCGAGCTGGCGATCGCCTACGCTCAGCAGCGGCGGACGTTCGGTCATCAGATCGCTGATCATCAGGCGATCGCGTTCAAGCTCGCGGACATGGCGACCAAGGTCGAGGCGGGTCATCTCATGATGGTCAACGCCGCGCGTAAGAAGGACAGCGGGCAGCGTAACGACGTCGAGGCCGGGATGGCCAAGTATCTGGCCAGTGAGTACTGCCATGAGGTGACCACCGAGTCGTTCCGGATCCACGGTGGCTACGGGTACTCCAAGGAGTACGAGATCGAGCGCCTCTACCGGGAGGCCCCGTTCATGCTCATCGGCGAGGGGACGTCCGAGGTGCAGAAGCGCATCATCAGCCGCGCCCTGCTCAAGGA
>NZ_UBIZ01000624.1:0-3915 GCF_900465275.1 Parafrankia sp. Ea1.12
CGCCTGGTCCGCCAACGCCAACGCCAACGCCAACGCCAGCGCCAGCGCCAGCGCCAGCGCCGCTCGGCTCGCCCGCCACACCCGCGTCAGGCTGGTGGCAGGCCACAAGCACACCACCGTCGACACCGCCCGCACCGCCGGCCACACCCGCGTCGGGCTGGTGGCAGGCTACGAGCGCCCCGCCGCCAACGCCGCCCGCATCACCGGCCACCCCCACCGCGCTCTTCGAAACCAGGCACCACCAGCCGAAACGGCCAGCCACCGCCACGCCTTCACCCACGGCGCAGGGGCCGGGCTCCCCAACCTCCGGGCTACCGCCAACGGCACCGGCGCCGGGCACGCCCACCTCCGGACCGCCACCGACGGCACTGCCACCAACAGCACCGGCGCCGGGCACCGCCACCACGTCCCGCCCGGGCGGGACGTGGTGGGGGCGTAAGGCCACGGCGCTGCATCCGGTCGGGGCTGCGCCGATCGTCATCGGCCGCGCGCCCGAGTGCGACATCGTGCTCACCGACCCGCTCGTCTCGCGCCGGCACGCCGAGCTGCGCCAGGCCGGGACCGAGCATCGGATCGTCGACCTCGGCAGCTGGAACGGCACGTTCGTCAACGGCCACCGGATCAGCCAGGCGGCCACGATCGGGGCCGGGGACATCGTCGGCATCGGGCATGCCCTGCTGCACCTGCAGGGCGGCACCCTCGTCGAGTACACCGACTCGGGTGACATCTCGTTCGAGGCCGACGGCCTGGCCGTCACCCGCTCCGGCCGGCGGCTCCTCGACGGGGTCGGGTTCGCCCTGCCGCAGCGCAGCCTGCTGGCCGTCGTCGGTCCGAGCGGCGCCGGGAAGTCCACCCTGCTCGGCGCGCTGACCGGGCAGCGCCCCGCCGACTCCGGTGAGGTCCGCTACGCCGGCCGCGACCTCTACGCGTCCTACGACGAGCTGCGCCAACGCATCGGCCTCGTCCCGCAGGACGACATCCTGCACCCGCAGCTGACCGTCCGCCGGGCCCTGCGGTACGCGGCCGAGCTGCGGTTCCCCGCCGACACATCCGCGGCCGAGCGCAACACGCGGGTCGAGGAAGTGCTCGGCGAGCTGGGGCTGGCCGATCACGCGGACCAGCGGATCAGCACCCTCTCCGGCGGCCAGCGCAAGCGCACCAGCGTCGCACTGGAGCTGCTCACCCGCCCGTCGCTGCTCTTCCTCGACGAGCCGACGTCCGGGCTGGATCCGGGCATGGACAAGTCGGTGATGCAGACCCTGCGCACGCTCGCCGACGACGGCCGGACGGTGGTCGTCGTCACCCACTCACCCGCGCAGCTCCACCTGTGCGACCGGCTGCTCGTGCTCGCGTCGGGCGGCCGGCTCGCCTACTTCGGCCCGCCCGGCGAGGCGCTCGGCTACTTCGGCCAGCGCGACTTCGCGGACATGTTCCTGCTCCTCGACCAGTCCCGGGACGTCGACTGGACAGCCCGGTTCCGGGCCTCGCCCCAGTACGCGAAGTACGGGATGCCGAGCGGCGCGGCGCGGTCCACGGTGGGTCCCGCGGTGCGTCCGGCGCCAGCCGTGCCGGACCCGCCGCCACGCCAGCAGCCGGCACTGCGCCAGTTCGCCGTGCTCGCCCGCCGCTACCTCTCGGTGATCGCGGCCGACCGGGCCTATGCCCTGTTCCTGTTGGCGCTGCCGCTGGTCCTGAGCCTGTTCGCGCAACTGCTGCCGGGTGGGCACGGCCTGTCATGGAAGAGCCGGCAGACCAACCCCGACGACGACATCGCCCCGCTCATGCTCATGCTCGTCCTCGGCTGCGCGTTCACGGGATTCGCCGGAGCGTTCCGAGAACTGGTCAAGGAGCGCTCCGTCTTCCGCCGGGAGCAGGCGATCGGGCTCTCCCGCAGTGCCTACCTCTGGTCGAAGCTCGCCGTCCTGGGCATGATCACCAGTGTGCAGGCGGTGATCCTGGCCTTCGTCGGGCTGGTCGGCAAACCCGGGCCGGACACTCCGCTCGCGCTGGGGAGCGGGGTCACCGAGGTCGCTGTCGCCATGATCGCGGTCGCACTGGCCGCGATGGTCCAGGGGCTGCTGGTCTCGGCGCTGATCAGCAACGCCGATCGCGGCATGCCGATCCTGGTCGTCGTCCTGCTGTTGCAGTTCCTGCTGTGCGGGCTGCTCATCCCCCTGAACGGCCGCCCGCCGCTGGAACAGCTCGCGTACCTGATGCCGGCCCGGTGGGGGTTCGCGATGGTCGCCGCGACCACCGGCTACCGGCAGGGCGACCCCGATCGTGACCCGCTGTGGAAGGACGACGCCGGCACCTGGGCACTTGACCTCGCCGCGCTCCTGCTGCTGACCGCGGCCGTCGCGGCGGCGACGTGGCCCGTGCTCCGCCGCGGATCAACCCCCCGGAAGGGCCGCTGATCACCGCGCGGCATCGCCAGCGAACCCCTGGGCTACACCGGTGACCGACCGCCGTGACGGAGCCCGGGACCGCAGGGTGTGACGGCAAGCCGTCGCGCGGAAGAAGCATGGGCGGCCGTTAGGATCACGCGTCGTGTCGACGGAAATGAGTGGGTTGGCCACGGTCGACGGTGAGGACCGACAGGGCGTCAGGCCCCGTCGTGATCGTTGACCGGGCGCGGGTAGCGGCGGCGCTTCCTGGATATGAGCTGGATGACCAGATCGGTGCTGGCGCATTCGGGCTGGTGCTGGCCGGCAATGCGCCGGGTTCCGGACCCGCGGCGCCGGCGCCGGATCATCATCGAGCCGACCGACGAGGGCCTCGACCGGATCAACGCCTACTACGCCGGGTTGACCGCCCGGACCCGCGAGAACCTGGCCGCCTTCAACGACGACGAGCTGCACACCCTCCTGCGATTCATCGAGGTGTTCCGCCTCAGTGCGCTCGCCGAGATCCGCCAGATGCGCTCCATGTCCTGACCCCGAGCCCTTCGCAGGGCGTACCAAGTCCAGACGGCGGAACCCATCAAGATTGGCAAAGGTCGTCGAGGGCAGTGGTGACGTGGCGGGAAAAGCGAACTTCGCAGGCCTGCTGCGTGCAGCGTTTCACGCCCCTGCTGGTCGATGTGGCGCGGCCGTGCCGGCACCGTCCCGGGGACAGGTGGTTTGTCGACGAGGTGCGCCACGAGGCGCGGTGGATTCCTGTGGAGGTGAGAGACCTTCACCGCCGGGCTGTCGCAGCAGGCCGGTGTCGGTGCCGAAACCGCTGGCATCCGCCGCTTCCTCACAACGCAACAGTGCCCGAGCGGGCTGCCTAACGACGCGGACCAGGACCGATGGCCCAGTTCTGGCACCCCACACTCGACCCACAGCCCACGGTCACCCCGATCCCGGATTCCATCGTCCGCCGCACCCGCATCCTCGGCGGCATGATCAACGAGTACCGCAACGCCGGCCGACAACTCCCGTAGACGATCACCTCAACCGCAAAAGGCCAGCCCACAGACCGAAAATCAGATCTTGGAGTCCCCCAGGCACCAGCCCAACGCGAGTGTGCACCGGCGTGTCGCCGCACCTTCGAACGGATGTTCGGCTACTGTTGCCCACAGACTCTCCGCCGTCCACAGAACCGACCCGACTTCCGAAACTGTCGGTCCCACGGCCTAGCGTCGGCTCGTGGCCAAGACCCGCCGACCTCAGTCAGCATGGAGTAACTCCAATGGTGGGACCCGACCGCGACAAGGCGTTGGAGAACGCTCTTGCGCAGATCGACAAGCAGTTCGGCAAGGGCTCGGTCATGCGGCTGGGTGACGATATCCGGCCGCCGATCCAGGTCATCCCGACCGGATCCATCGCGCTGGATGTCGCGCTCGGTATCGGGGGCCTCCCTCGCGGGCGCGTCGTCGAGATCTATGGGCCGGAGTCGTCCGGAAAAACCACGGTCGCGTTGCACGCGGTGGCG
>NZ_UBIZ01000462.1:0-27743 GCF_900465275.1 Parafrankia sp. Ea1.12
GGGCTGGGCAGCGTAGGCCCAGGGCTGGGGCCGCGCGGGCCATGCGCGGAAACGGGTGAATATCTATCGCTTCCGGCCTTCTTCGTGGTCCCCAGCACCCCTCTGCCCGTTGCCGGCTCGGATGGCGCGGCCGCCACGAGCCGCAGTCGATCCTGGTGTTCCGCGGAACCGGAACGTGCTCAGACCGCGACCACCCCGAACCGCAGCCGATCTTGGCGCTCCGCCAACGACGAGGACACACCCGGATGCTGTCGCAGTGCTAGGAGATGCCCCTGCAGGGCTTCAGGCGGAGCGCTGGGCCGGTGTCAGACGACCGGGCGGTGGTGGTGAGCTGGGATCGGCCGGGGGGCTCTCCCGGCTTCGACTCCAGCGTTCGTCCTCCGGCGTGGCGGTGAACCACGAGACCAGCAGCATGCCGAGCGCGGTGACCACCGGGCTCAGTAGACCACCGGACAGAATGCTGTAGAAGACGATGACCGACCCGGACAATACGAACGACGGCGAACCGCGTACGAACATGGCCATGACGAACGCCAGGAACGCCACCGTCCCGATCACGCCGTACTCCAGTACCAGCTTCGGGAGGAGGGCGTAGTTCAGCGGCAGGCTGGTCTTCAGGTAGAAGGCCGCGGCGTCCCGGTCGGCGAATCCGGGGCCGGAGCCGAACAGGACTGTCAGTGGATCCTTGTCCAGCGCCTCCCAGGTGCGGGTATAGGGCTGGACGAACCGCAGGCTTCCGCTGGAGTTGTTCGACGATGTCTCGGTCGCCCGTTGGGCGAAGATATCGGCCGCCGGGGTGAAGCTCAGGATGAGGACGACGATGCTCACGCCGACCAGCGCCGTCGTGGCGAACCGGGCGCCCTTGTGTACCGACAGCAGCACCAGGGCGGCGGCCAGCAGCAGGACCCCGGTACCCGAGACCGTGGATAGCAGGGCGAGCACGTACATCACGTAGCGCCACCAGCTGCCGCTGCGCAGGACACAGACGACGATGCCGAACCCGAGGAACTGCGAGCAGAAGGACGGCTCGAGGCAGATGAAGGCGTTCGACTTGTAGAGACTCGATCCGTACTGGACGGGGTAGCTGGTGTTGAACCCGTGCATCCGGAAGTCGGCCGGGATGACGCTCAGGACGTCGGTGTACTGCCAGCCCACGAGCTGGATGGCGAACTGGAACAGCGCGACCCCGGCGAGGATCGTCGTGAGGTTCACGAACCGGTCGAGCAGCTTGGGGAACAGCGCGCGCGAGTCGGCGGGGGCGAGCCCGAAGCACAGCGGGATGTAGGTGCCGAAAAGCAGGATGAGTGAGGTGAGGGCCGTGTCGTCGAGCTCGCGTAGAAAGGACACCAGGCCGGCCGCGCAACAGGCGGTCATGGCGAGCAGGTAGGCGCGCAGGCGGCCGACGTTCACCTGGATGTCGCCGCGGCTCATCATCACGATCACGCCGACGATGGTGATCGGCAGGATGAGCTGGAGCTGGGCGCCCGCCACGGGGATGGCGAGCCTTTGCAGGAAGATGTTGCAGAACAGCAGGACCGTCAGGGTGTTGAGGATCCGCGCGTTCTCCGGGCGCCGGTCGGCGGCCTCCGAGGTGGGGATCACCCACGAGCGTGGAATCCTCGTGGTGAGGGTGGTGGTGACCACCAGTTCCCGCCCCCGTTTCTGCCGCGTCGGATGTCTCGCCCGCGCCGTCGTCCCCGGTCGGGACGACCGCGTCAACACCGTCGTCCACCGGGTACGGCCGGTCGCTCTCGCACTGCCGGGCCGCCTCGGGGCCGGTCGGCCCCACCCCGTTGGTCGGTACACCACCGGTTGGTCCGACCCGGGTTCATGCGGGGGTGCGGACGGAGGGTCAGTGGTCGGCGGGGTTCTTCCACCCGAGGGTCTGGTGTCGGCTCGGGGCGACAGTGTATCCGTGGGCGGATTGCCCTCTCGGGTGGGCCGCTCGGGCCCTACTCCACCGGGTATCGTTAGTAAACCTCACGTGGCGTCATGGTTACGACAGGTGGTTGCGGGGGAGCGTGTCGTATTGATCTAGCGGTCCTGTGAATAATGTGCGAGTAGCAAGAGGCACAAGGAACTGACCATGATGCGTACCTCGCCGGGGAACCGGTCGAGCTCGCACCCCGTTGGGCGGTCAGGGGGGCAGGAAACGGACGTCTCCGATGACGTGACCGGCCCGTTGGTCGAGCCGATCGCCTCGGGGTACAGGTGCCGCCCGTTCGTCGGGAGGCGAGCGAGCAGGCCTAGCGGCGGGCCGGATACGGCCAGGTCGGTGTGGCCACGTCGGCGCGGGCGTGGCCAGGGCGGAGCACGACCGGGATCGCGGTCACTGCGGTGCTCCGTCGACCGCACGTCATCAGACAGTCACCAGGGCGCGGGCGGCGCGTCGTCGACGGAGGTGGGGGCGTGGAACATCGCCGTGGGGATGCCGGCGACCCAGGTTCTTCGTCCGGCGAGGGGCCACCGCGGGACTCGTCCGACGACCACGCCGGTGACGCCCAGCACGCCGGCGACGTCCAGGCATCCGGGTCGCCGCGGGCAGGCGGCCGTCGCGGCCCTCGCTCCAAGTGGGCGGCGGGTCCCGCCGGCGGCCAGCCGGGGCGTCGGCGCCGCGGCCTGCTGCTCGGGGGCATCGGCGCGGCGATGGCCGTGGTCCTGCTGGCGGTCGGGATCGTCGTGCTGACCGGTGGGGAGGACGAGCCCCCGACCACGCATCCGACCACCGGCGGCGTGAGCTGGGTCTCCGGCGCGAACGCCAACCCGCCGAACGACCTCGCCGGCTGGGAGAAGTGGATCGGCCGGCCCACCGACATCGCAATGGTCTTCACCGCCCGAACGAACTGGCAGACCATCACCCAGGCCGACTGGCCGATGTCCGACTTCCGCCCCGGGACCTACCCGGGCAAGCTCTCCGTCGCCCAGCCGCTGTTCCCGCAGAGCGGCAGTGAGGCGGCGTGCGCCCGCGGGGACTATGACAGCCACTGGCGCGACTTCGGCACCACGATGATCCGTAACGAGCGGCCGGACGCGATCGTCCGCCTCGGCTGGGAGTTCAACGGCGACTGGTTCTGGTGGCATCCTCGCGACACCGTGGCCTGGAAGACCTGCTTCCGGCGGGCGGTCGCCGCGATGCGGTCCACCGACCCCCAGGTCAAGATCGACTGGAACATGACCGCGCACCGGGACACCATGCCCAACGGCGACAACGTCTGGGACGCCTACCCCGGCGACGACGTCGTCGACATCATCAGCATCGACGCCTACGACTCCTACCCGGCGTCGGCCACGCAGAAGATCTTCAACAACCAGTGCAACCGGGCCTCCGGCGCGTGCTCGGTGGCGGCGGCCGCACGCGAGCGCGGCAAGCAGTTCGCCGTCCCCGAGTGGGGCCTGGTCCGCTCCACGGGCGGCGGCGGCGACAACCCGTTCTACGTGGAGAAGATGTACGAGCTGTTCGTCGCCAACCGCGACATCCTGGCCTACGAGGGCTACTACAGCGCCTCACCGGCCGAGACCGAGAACGTCGGCTCGTCGCTGCACAACCCGACCGCGAACCCGGAGAGTGCCAAGCGGTACCTCGAGCTGTTCGGGCCGCGGGTGAGCGCCGCGCAGGCCGGCGCCGGGACCTCGACCCCGGCCGGAGCCGCTCCGCTGACCGGGGACCCCGGCTCCTCCTGACCACCCGCTCCGCCCCGCGGCTCAGCCGGGGCGGAGCCGGTCCGGCCTCCGGGGATCGGGTCAGTAGCTCTTCTTGGCGGGGCGCAGGTGTAGTTCGGTGATCTCGGCGGTGCGCGGGAGGCGGGTCAGGTAGGTGACCAGGTCCGCCACATCGTCGGCCTGGATCAGCAGCTCGGGCCGGTAGGGCCGGCCCTCGCGCAGGAAAATGGTCTCCTGGCGGGGCGTCGCCGTCCGGCCGAGGTGGAGGGTCACCACCCGGATGCCGTCGGCGTTGACCTCCTGGCGCAGGCTGTCCGCGACCGCCCGCATCGCGTGCTGGGTGGCCGCGAACTGGCTGGTGCCGGCACCCGCCCGGACCCCCTGCGACGAGTTCATGACGATCACGTCGGCGCCCGGCTCCTCCGCCGCGCCCGACGTCTCGGGCGCGCTTTCCGATGCCGCCGCGCGCAGGGCGGGGAGCAGGCGCTGGGTGAGGGCGAACGGGCCGCGGACGTTCGCGGCGTACTGGGTGTCGAAGTCGTCGACGGAGGCGTCCTCGACCCGGGAGGTGAGGTAGCCCCCCGCGCTGTGGACGAGGAGGTGCACCCGGCCGTACCGGCTGGCGGTGTCCGCGGCGAACCGGTCCACCGCTGCGGTGTCGGTCAGGTCCAGGCGCACCGGCACGAGCGTCCCGGCGCCGGAGGCCGCGCCGTCTGTCGTGGCCACGCCGGCCTCCTTGGCCAGGGCGTCCAGGCGGGCCTGGTCGCGGCCGAGGGCTAGCACGGTCGCGCCGTCCGCGGCCAGGCGGGCGGCGACGGCGCGACCGATGCCGCTCGACGCGCCCGTGACCACCGCGACCCGGCCGGCCAGCAGGCGAGTGTTCCCGGCCGCGCCGGCCACCCGGCCCGCCGGCGGGACTGTGTCCTTGTCGGCGGCTGTCACGCGGTGGTCTGGGGTTCGTAGACGAGGATCGCGTCCGGCAGCGGGGGAGCGGTGTCGTAGCTGAGGCAGATGTCCTCGGGGATGCGGCTGAGGTCGGTGCCGCGCAGGTAGTCGCGCATCGTCGTGCCGGTGCACTCGGAGTCGACGTTCACCGAGCCCACGTGGTTCACCACGTCGTCGTAGTGCACGGTGCGGAAGTCGATGCTGAACCGGGTGCGGCCGGAGGTGTTCGGCACCGAGGAGTGGAGCTGGTTGCCGGAGAAGACCAGCATTCCGCCGGGAGGGGCGACGACCCGCGTCTGCGGGAAGATCTCGACCTCCTCCTCGGGCTTCGGCTGCACGCGCGTGTCGGTCTTGATGTGCTTGGCGGCCGACGCGCGGTTCGTCTTGTTCCACTCGTAGTAGTTGTAGGTGCGCGAGCTGTTCCTGACTCCCTGCGTGAAATAGCGGGGATGGAAGGCCAGCCCGTTCTCCGGGACGATGTCGAAGATCGGCATCCACCAGTTGAGCTGGCAGAACGGCGCCGAGTACCAGGTGTCACGGTGCGGGTGGAAGGCGTAGGCGATACCCGAGGTCAGGTAGTCGTCGCTGGTGGACGTCCGCAGCCGCGGGACGTCGAAGTAGGTCTTGCTGATGTCGCAGCCCAGCTCGGCGAGCATCGCCGGCAGGAGTTCCTTGCAGGTCGGGTGGTGGATGAAACGCGGCTTCAGGTCGGCGAGCAGGGCGGCGTACTCCTCGACGGGCATGTGGTGCTGCGCCGTCTCGGGGTCCAGGTCACCGAAGGCGTCCCGGATCAGCTCGCGGGTGAACTCGACGAATGCCGTGGTGCTGGGCCGCGGCGAGTAGACGAACAGCTCGCCCGCGTACAGCTTGGCGCGCCTTTCGTCATCGGACAGCGCTGAGTCGAGCAGCACCGTGCTCATCGGGTTCCCCCTCGCTCTGGACGTGGATGAGAAGCAGCCGGGCGATCTCGAGCTCTTCCGGCGTCGTGACGTGGATGTTGGCCGGCTCGCCCGGGAGCACGACCACCCGTCCGCCGGCGTCGGCGACCATGGCGGAGTCCTCCACGGCCTCGACCGCGCCCGCGTGCGCGGCGCGCAGGGCGGCGGCACGGAAGGCGTGCGGGGTCTGTACCAGCCGGTGCGTCTCGCGCGCCAGCGAGGCCCCGGTGACGAGGTCCGGGCCGCTGGCCAGGACCCCCTTGACGACCTCGGTGAGCGGCAGGCCGGGCACGGCGCCGTCCGCGCCCGCACGCACCGCCGCGACGACCGACCGGTACAGCGCGGCGGTGGCCAGCGGGTGCGCGGCGTCGGTCACCACGATCACCCCGGCCTCGGCCGGGACGGCGGCCAGCCCGGCCCGGACGGACTCGGCGCGGGTGGCGCCGCCGGGGATGGCGCGCACGCCGTCCGGCGGAGCCCACCGGTCGAGCAGGGGCGCGGGGAGCACCACGACGACCCCGTCGCAGGCGGCCGCGGCCGCCCGGACGGGATGCGCCACGAGCGGGAGCCCGCCCAGGTCGGAGAACTGCTTGGGTCCGCCGAACCGGGTGCCGCCACCGGCCGCCAGCACGATCGCCCAGGCCGGCCCGCCGGGAGCCGATTGAGCAGGTTGAGCCGATTCCGCCGAACTCACCTGATCACTACCGCGGGTTCCGGCGCGGCGGCGACGGTGCCGGGCGGCGCGACCGTGGCGGGAGCGGCGATGGGAGCGGTGTCGGGCGAGTCGACGGCCGGGCCGTCCTCGGTGAGCAGGCCGACGCCGGCCAGCGCGTCCGCGGCGTTGGCGACCGCGTCGAACGGCAGCTCGGCCCGCTCGGCGATGTCGAGCAGGGTGCGGGTGCCGTCCGCGAGGTTGAGCACCCACAGCAGGCCCATCTCGATCGACGCGCGGTTCATCGTCGCGCCGATCGAGCGGTACAGCCCGCGCCGGCCGAGCTGGGGCTCCCCGTAGGGAGAGGTGTTGCGCCAGACCCGGTCGGCCTCGCAGATCTCCATCGTCCGGTTCAGGATGGCGAACGAGTCCGCCAGCGACTCCGGCGTCACGAAGTCGAGGTTGTCGGCCGACGTGTGGTATTCCGGGTACTCGCCGTGCTGGCTGCGGCCGAACCGGCCCACCGGCAGGTCGAAGCCGGGCGAGCAGAACTGGCGCTCGTCGTAGCCGTAGGGCGAGAAGCCGACGACCCGGTGCGGACGTCCGGTCTCGGCGAGCGCGCGCGCCGCCGCCCGGTCGACGACCGCGTCGCCGCGCCGGCTGCGCTTGTAGGTCGGCGTGCCCCGGTCACCGAGGCCGGTGAGCACCAGGCCGTGCCGGATCCGCCCGACCGCCGCCGGGTTGCGGGCCAGCCAGGTGATCGAGCCGATCGTCCCCGGGATGAACAGCAGCCGGTAGGTGAACCGGCGTTCCCGCGCGGCCAGCGCGGACGCCAGCTCGGCGGCCACGGCGATGCCGGAGGAGTTGTCGTTGGCCATCGCCGGGTGGCAGGTGTGCGTGGTGACGAGGAACTCCTCGTCGGTGGTCCCGGGCAGCACGATCTCGCCGTAGGTCAGCGACCCGTCGGTGAGCGAGGTGTCGATCTCGACCTGGTACTCGCCGTCGGGCAGCGCCGCGAGCTGGCGGTCGGTGAGGCAGAAGCCCCACGCGTCGTTGTAGTAGGACGTCCGGTAGGGGACCCAGTCGGGCCGGTCCGGCATCGAGTACAGGTGCTGGCGCAGCTCGTGCAGCGGCATCCTCGCGCGCACGGGCGTGCTGTAGCCGAGCAGGTGCAGGGGGTTGTCGGCGACATCGACGACGACCCGCCCGTCCGGCCCGACCAGCCGGGCGCCGGCGACGTTCCACTCCCGCGGGACCGTCCAGTCCAGCACGGGCGTGCCCGACGGCACCTCGTGCACGGTGAACGGGATCTGCGCGGGCAGCGCCGCGCGCACGAGGTCCAGGGTGGCCCGCACCCCGCTGCCGGTGATGGAGCGCATGGGGGGCATGAGGGCGGCGACCAGGTCGTGCAGGCGGCGCCCGACCGCGTCGATGCCGGCGGTGGTCATGGGCGCAGTACTCAGGGGCGTGGTACTCATGGGAGCGGCGTCCGGTTCCGTCAGTCGGCCCAGACGCGCCACGGCGCCGTGCCCGCGTCCCACAGCTGGTTGAGCTCGGTCCAGTCGCGGAAGGTGTCCATGCCCATCCAGAACCCCTCATGCGTGTGCAGGGTGAGCTGGTTGTCCCGGGCGAGCTGCTGCAGCGGGTGGCGCTCGAGCATCGTGGACGGGTCATCGTCGAGGTACTTGTCGACGAACTCGCGCTCGAAGACGAAGTAGCCGCCACTGACCCAGCCGGTCGCCGGGGGCTTCTCGGCGAACTGCGTGACGGCGTTGCCCTCGGTGACCAGCTCGCCGTAACGGCTGGACGGCCGCACGCCGGTGACCGTGCCGATCCGGCCGGACCGGATGTGGTCGCCGAGAACGTCCGCCACGTTGATGGCGCCGACGCCGTCACCATAAGTGATCATGAAGCGGGGGCCGGTGAGGTACTGCGCCACCCGGCGCAGGCGGGCGCCCGTCCCGGTGAGCAGTCCCGTCTCGACGAAGGTGACCTCCCAGTCCTCGTCGCCGGCGGTGTTGTGGAACTGCGGTGTGTGGTCGTCGGCGAGCTTGAGCGTGAAGTCGGCGACCTGCTGGCGGTAGGCCAGGAAGTAGTTCTTGATCAGGTCGCTCTTGTAGCCGAGACACAGCACGAACTTGCGGAAACCGTAGTGCTCGTAGGTCTTCATGATGTGCCACAGCACCGGCTTACCGCCGATGTCGACCAGGGGCTTGGGGAGCTTCTCGCTGGCCTCGCGCAGCCGGGTTCCCATGCCGCCACAGAGGATGACGACCGGAATGTCGCGCGGGTCGACGCTTGCGGCATCCGTCGAGAGAGCTCGGGTTGTCTCGGTGGTCAAAGCTGTCGCGTCTCCCGTGTCAGTGCCCCGGCGGGCCCGGGGGCGGATGGCTCGGTGCCGGATGGGCCAGGTGCCGGAGGCAGAGCCGGTGCGGGGCTGTGACGGGGTCCGTGCCACTGGCCGTACCGGCTCACCGGCTCCGCCGGTGCGTACCGGCCGCGGGAGGGGTCGTCTCCCGCGTCGGGCGCTGGCCGGTGCGGCCGTCCGTTCCCGACGGCGGGCCCGGTTCCCCTCGGACTCGGCCGGCGCGGCTCCTGCCGGCCGGCACGGTCGCCAGCCGCCGGAGCGTGAGGATGTGCAGCTCGCGACGCCCGTCACCTGTCGGGGGCGGACGTGCGGTGTCCTCCAGTCGGTCCGCGGAGTTTCCTGGTCCACTGTTGTGTGATCGCGTATTCGCGTGTTCTCCTGCGCGTTGATCGCGTGTGCGCGTGACGGCGGCCAACCGCCGACCTGAGCGCCGGGCGCGACGCGGCAACGGTACCGTACCGCCCCTTCCGTGCCGGTCCACGGTCCCGGAGTACCTGGTCAGCATGGGCGGGTCGGACCCCGTCCACCCGGCCGGACGGCTCTGTCAACGTTGACGTGAGTGCCGGTGCGCGAGGGCTCTTCCGCGGTCCCTTTGGCACCGGTGTGCGTCGTCCTTGTTACGGTTTGTCGGATGTCCTGGGATGAAGGACGCGGTCCGTCGTCTCCATGTCCATCCCCCGGCCTGCGCGGTCGCTGGCCTCGGCGCGCCTATACCGTTGTCTTTCTCTACGTCGGCCGGGAGGTAAGATCCATGCTCTCGGCCATACTTTTTACTTTTAGTAAACGACTCAACATGATTCAGGCCCTGGTTCGGCGGGACGACGCACTCGGGGGTGGATCCCATGCCGCCTGACGAGTGGCACGGCCACGGCCGCCCCGATCTGACCCGCGCGAGCCGGGCCGACGTGCCGACCGGTGAATGGGTCGTCGACGACGGCCCCGCGGGCACCCGGCCGACGTCCGACTGGTCGATCGGGGTCTATCGGCGCGGTGACGAGGTTCCGGGGCCCGGCCCGGCCACCGGAGCAACGGCCGCCACCGGCGCCACCTCCGCCTCGCCGCCCGCTGGAGCGGCCGCGGTTCCCGCCCCTCCCGCCCAGCCGGCCACCGGCAGGGCTCCCGGCTCACCTTTTGACCCCGAGATGCTCTCCTCCCGGCGCCGGCCGGCGCGCCGCCGTTCGCCGGCCGCGCCGATCGCCCCCTACCCGGAGGGCCCGGCCTACCCGGGATCCGCCACGCGCGGCGAGTCCGGGGCGCGCGGCGAGTCCGGGGCGGAATGGCCCGATGACCACGAGTCCGGCCAACGCGGACGGGGCCACAGCGGGTCCCGGCGCGATCGCGACTCCAGATGGGACGTGCCCGGATGGGACGCCCCCGGATCCGACCGTCCTGGCCCCGGCAAGGGCGAACAGCGCCAGCGTCAGCCTGAACGGCACCGGTCCGGACCCGGCCGGCCCGAGGGTCGCGGCGTCGGTGAGCCCACGTCGGGGTACGGCGAGTCCGGCCACGGGCGCGATCCGTACCGCGGCGCGGACGGGCGTCCCGGCGCGGCGGGGCACTGGGATGAGCCGGACTGGGCCGGCGAGCCCTCCCGTCCCGCCCCGTGGACCCCGCCGCCCTTCGAGCCACGGCCATCCTCGGCACCGCCCGCACGGGTCCCGCCGCCGGCGGCACCGCCGTTCTCGGCACCGCCGTTCTCGGCACCGTCGTTCTCGGCACCGAGCTCGCGGGTGCCACCGCCGCCACCGTCGGAGTCACCGTCCTCGACGTGGCCGCCCGGTGATCTCGCCACCCAGCATTTCCAGCGGCGAGACTGGGAAGGTGAGCCGCGGCCCGGCGGACCGAGGCCCACCCGGCCGGGCGGGGAACGCGCAGACGAGACGATGATCCTCCCGCCGTCCCGGCCGGAGCAGGGCGCGCGCGAACGCGGGGATCGCGACCAGCGGAGCCAACGGCCGGGCCGTGACCAGCGGAACCATCAGCCGGGCCGTGCCCCCCGCGACCAGCCGGACCCTGATCGGCGCGGCGACCAGCCGGGCCTTGACCGACGTGACCGGCCAGGCCGTGATCGGCGGGGCGATCAGCCGGGCCGTGATCGGCGGGCCTCGGAGCGGGCCCGTCGCGGAGACGGCGCTCGCGAGCGGGCCCCCGGGGAGGGCACCGCCGCGCGGGAGCGGTCCTCGCGGCCGGTGACCGGCCCGGAGCGTGCCCAGCGGTCGGACGACCAGCCGGAGCGGTCGCGGCGGGGGCAGGAGCAGACCGGGCGGGCGCAGGAACATCCGGAGCGGCCGCGGCAGCGGCGTTCGGCCACCGACCGCACCCGGTCCGATCGCGCCCGGCCTGACCGTGCTCGGCCCGAGCGCTCGCGGCCCGGGTCCGCCGGCGGGCACGTCACCGGGGTGCTGCCCATCGCCGACCCCGTCCGGGACGGGCGTGGTTCCGCGCAGCCGCCGCGGACCGAGCCGGCGGCCGACGCATCGCTGCCACACCGGGTCACCGACTGGATCATCGAGCACTGGGGCGCGAAGCCCGGGCGGCACCCGTACCTGCCGGTGGGCCTGGTCGCCCTGGCGGCGGTGCTGGCCCTGGTCGCCTGGATGCTCGGGCCGGCCCAGAACAGCCCGGCGAGCGTGGACGCGGCCCCGGTCACGCCGACTCCGTCCGCCGCACCCTCGCCTGCCGCCGTGCCGCCGCCGGCACCCGTCTCGGCCGAGCCCGCCCCCGGATCCGGTGCGGTCGCCCCGCCATCGGGGCAGGTGACCCGCGTGGCGCGGGCGGCGACCGCGGGGAGTTTCCCCAGCGGGGTGGCCGCGCACACGGTGGCGGAGGCGACGGCGTGGGCGCAGTTCCGCGGCCGGCCGGTGGACGTGGTGGTCACCTACACGGACCGGAACAGCTGGGACGCGATCGTGAACCCCTGGATCGGCCGCAGCGCGTCGACGTTCTCAAACTTCGCCGGCACCCTGGTCGTCAGCGTTCCCCTTTTTCCGGTCGAGGGCTCGGAGCTGGGAAATCTCACTGACTGTGCCGCTGGTGACTACAACGCGAAATGGCGCCAGTTCGGCCGGTGGCTGGTGAACGAGGGTCGAGGGGACTCGTTCGTCCGCCTTGGCTGGGAGTTCAACGGCGACTGGTTCGCCTGGCGGGCCTCAGCGAACCCGACGGCCTACGTGCAGTGCTTCCGCAACGCCTCGTCGTCGATCAAGGCGACGAGCCCGAAGGTCCGCATCGACTGGAACATCAACGCCCACGGGCCGCGCAGCGCCTTCGCCGTCTACCCGGGTGACCAGTACGTCGACGTCATCGGCATCGACAGCTACGACCAGTACCCGCCGAGCCCGACCCTCAGCGCCTTCGACGCCCAGTGCGACGCCACCGAAGGCCTGTGCCAGGTGATCAGCTTCGCCCGCCGGCACAACAAGCTGTTCTCGGTGCCCGAGTGGGGTGTGGTCAGCCAGCAGAACACCAAGGCCGGTGCCGTCGGCCAGGCGGGCGGGGACAACCCGGTCTACATCGAGCGGATGTACAGCATCTTCGAGCGCAACGCGGACATCCTCGCCTACGAGGCGTACTTCAGCGACGACGTCCCGGGCAACGTCCACTCGTCCCTGCTCAACCCCAACCGCCACCCACGCTCGGCGGACACCTACAAACGGCTCTGGTAACACCCACCCGCGACCCCGGGCCGCGGCGTGCGGCCGGTCAGATGGCGCCGGAGCGGCCGGCGTCGTCGTGGAGTCCACCGACGAACGCCTCGGCCACCTGCACCTGCTCGCGCAGTGTGATCAGCTTCTCCTCGGCGAGGGCGACCCAGGTGGCCAGCCGGGCCTGGAGCTCGGCGCGCCGTTCGGCGGGCAGGTCCGCCTCCTCGAGCTCGTCGCGCAGCACGAGCAGGGAGCGCATCTCCTCCAGGGTGAAGCCGAGCGGCTTCATTTTCTTGATCAGGAAGAGCCGGTCGACCGCGTCGTCGTCGTAGAGGCGGAAGCCGCCCACCGTCCGACCGACCGGCATCAGGAGCCCGGCTTCCTCGTAGTACCGAACCGTGCGCAGGGACAGCCCGACTCGCTCGGCGACATCACCGATCTGGTGGACGTCACGGCGTCGCGTGGTGGACAAGTCGACCCTTACGTCAGCATCTGTCGCCGGTGGCAAACCGGGCGTCTGACGACTGTACGTCGATCCGTGACACGGCGCCCGCATCTCGATCGGACGCCCTGCCGTAGGCTGGTCATATCGACCCCGCCGCCCGGGAACCTCGCCGGGGACGGCTGCATCCGGGACGCCTCCGCGCCCAGGGTGGCTCCGTATCCGGGGGTTCCGTCGCCGCGGCGGTGTGGTCCGCGGGGTGCCCGTCCGGGTCGGTGCCACATCCGGTAGTGCGCCGCGTCCGGGGTACATCCTCTCCGGTGCCCAGCGGGGGTGGTCGGCCCGCCGGCGGAGGTTGTCCTCCGTCCGGTTCCCACAGCCGGCAATCCTCACGGCCGGCAATACCGTCTGTCGGATCGCTGTTGCAACCGGAGTCGGCCGCCGTCTGGCCGCATCGCCGTGGCCGCCGCGTAGTCCGTCGGCACCGGATTCGCTAGCACTGGAGAGGCACGGGACGGATCACATGACCCTCGCGCCGCTGCTCGACGCCCTAGTCGCCCGCCCCGGCGGTGATCCAGCGCTGACCCGCGCGCTGGGCTCGCCGGCCGAACCCGTCCTCGACCTGGCCGGGCCCGCGGCGCTGCGCCCGTTCGCGGCGGCGGCGATGGCCCGGGCCGGTCACACCGTCCTCGCGGTGACGGCGACCGGCCGCGAGGCCGAGGACCTGGCCGACGCGGTGGGCAGCCTGCTGGGTCCCGAGCGCGTCGCGGTGTACCCGAGCTGGGAGACGCTGCCCCACGAGCGGCTCTCGCCGCGGGCGGACACGGTGGGGCGCCGGCTGGCCGTCCTGCGCCGGCTCGCGCACCCGGGCACCGGCGGTGCCACCGGTGCGGGCCCGCTGGCCGTCGTGGTGGCCCCGGTCCGCTCGGTGCTCCAGCCCCAGGTGGCCCGGCTGGGTGAGCTGGCCCCGGTCGCGCTGGCGAAGGGGGACACCGCCGACCTCGAGGAGGTCACCGCCCGCCTGGTGGGCATCGCCTACCACCGCGTCGACCTGGTCGAGCGGCGCGGCGAGATGGCCGTCCGCGGCGGGATCCTCGACGTCTTCCCGCCGACCGAGGAACACCCGCTGCGGATCGAGTTCTTCGGCGACGAGGTGGACGACATCCGCCGCTTCTCCGTCGCCGACCAGCGAGCGCTGCCCGCGGAGGACGGCGAGCCGGCGGCCGAGCTGTTCGCGCCGCCGTGCCGGGAGCTGCTGCTCACCGACGAGGTCCGGGCCCGCGCGGCGGAGCTGGCGCGGGAGCACCCGCAGCTCGTCGACATGCTTGACAAGATCGCCGAGGGCATCCCGGTGGAGGGCATGGAGGCGCTCGCGCCCGTGCTCACCGACGAGATGACCCTGCTGCTGGACGAGCTTCCGGCGGGCTCACGTGTGCTGGTCTGCGATCCCGAGCGGGTGCGCACCCGGGCCGGCGAGCTGGTCCGCACCAGCCAGGAGTTCCTGGACGCCTCGTGGAGCGTCGCGGCGCTCGGTGGCGGGTCGCCGATCGACCTGGGCGCGGCGACCTACCGCTCGGTCGCCGACGTCCGGGAGCGGGCCGCCGAGCTGGGTATCCCCTGGTGGTCCGTCAGCCCGTTCGCCTCCGACCCCGGAGCCGGAGCCGCGGCCGGGGGCGACGACGCCTTCGGCGACGACACGGTCGTCGCCAGCCTGCGGCCGGCCACGGCCTACCACGGGGACACCGCGCGGGCCACCGCGGACATCAAGGGCTGGCTCGCCGACTCCTGGCGGGTGCTGCTCGTCACCGAGGGCCACGGCCCGGCCGAGCGGCTCGTCGAGATGATGCGGGAGGCCGATCTCGGCGCGCGGCTGGCGGCCGACGCCGAGCTCGCCGCGGGGGTCGCCGTCGTCACCCAGGCCCAGCTCGGCGCCGGGTTCGTCAGCCCCACGCTGCGGCTGGCCGTGCTCACCGAGACCGACCTCGCCGGCGCCCGGGGGGTCACCACCCGGGACATGCGCCGGATGCCGAGCCGGCGGCGCAAGGGCATCGACCCGCTCGCGCTGAGCGCCGGCGACCTCGTCGTGCACGACGCCCACGGTGTCGGCCGCTACGTCGAGATGGTCACCCGCACGGTGGCCGGCGCCAAGCGCGAGTACCTGCTGCTCGAGTACGCCCGCGGCGACCGCCTCTACGTGCCGACCGACCAGCTCGAGCAGATCAGCCGCTACGTCGGCGGCGAGGGCCCGAGCCTGGACCGCATCGGCGGCGCTGACTGGGGCAAGCGCAAGAGCCGGGCGCGCAAGGCCGTCAAGGAGATCGCCGGCGAGCTGATCCGGCTGTACAGCGCTCGGATGGCCGCCCCCGGCCACGCCTTCGGTCCCGACAGCCCCTGGCAGCGTGAGCTGGAGGACGCCTTCCCCTTCCGGGAGACGCCCGACCAGCTCGCGGCCATCGACGAGGTCAAGGCCGACATGGAGAAGCCCGTCCCGATGGACAGGGTGATCTGCGGCGACGTCGGCTACGGAAAGACCGAGATCGCCGTCCGCGCGGCGTTCAAGGCGGTCACGGACGGCCGCCAGGTCGCCGTCCTCGTCCCGACCACGCTGCTCGTCCAGCAGCACTTCCAGACCTTCGCCGAGCGGTACGCGCCGTTCCCGGTCACGGTGAAGGCGGTGAGCCGGTTCAACGCGCCGTCCGAGCAGCGCGCCGTGCTCGACGGCCTCGCCAACGGCACGGTGGACGTCGTCATCGGCACGCACCGTCTGCTCTCCGGCGAGACGAAGTTCTCCGACCTGGGCCTGGTGATCGTCGACGAGGAGCAGCGCTTCGGCGTCGAGCACAAGGAGCACCTCAAGAAGATGCGGACCGCGGTGGACGTGCTCACCATGAGCGCCACGCCGATCCCGCGGACCCTGGAGATGTCGATCACCGGTATCCGGGAGCTGTCGACGATCGACACCCCGCCCGAGGAGCGCCACCCGGTGCTGACGTCCGTGGCGCCCTACGACCCGCGCCAGGTGACCGCGGCCATCCGCCGCGAGCTGTTGCGCGAGGGGCAGGTCTTCTTCATCCACAACCGGGTGGAGAGCATCGACCGGGCTGCGGCCGCGCTGCGCGAGCTGGTGCCCGAGGCGCGGATCGCCACCGCGCACGGCCAGATGAACGAGGACGCCCTCGAGCAGGTCATGGTCTCCTTCTGGGAGAAGAAGTTCGACGTCCTGGTCTGCACGACGATCGTCGAGTCGGGCCTGGACATCTCCAACGCGAACACGCTGATCGTCGAGCGGGCCGACAACTTCGGGCTCTCCCAGTTGCACCAGCTGCGCGGGCGGGTCGGGCGAGGCCGGGAGCGCGCCTACGCCTACTTCCTGTACCCGGCGGACCGGCCGCTGTCGGAGACCGCGCACGACCGGCTGGCCACCATCGCCCAGCACAACGACCTGGGCGCCGGCATGGCCGTCGCGATGAAGGACCTGGAGATCCGCGGTGCCGGGAACCTGCTCGGCGGCGAACAGTCCGGCCACATCGCATCGGTCGGTTTCGACCTGTACGTCCGGATGGTGGGCGAGGCCGTCGCCGAGTACAAGGGCGAGGCGGAGGAGCCGCCGGAGGTCAAGGTCGAGCTGCCCGTCGACGCGAACCTGCCGCACGACTACGTGCCCAGCGAGCGGCTGCGGCTCGACGCCTACCGCCGGCTGGCCGGCGCGGTCTCCGACGCCGACATCGCCGAGGTCCGCGGCGAGCTGACCGACCGGTTCGGCCCGCTGCCCGAGCCGGTGGAGAACCTGCTCGCCGTCGCCGGCCTGCGGGTGCTCGCCCGCCGGTTCGGCGTCACCGAGATCACGGTGGCCGGCCGGCAGGTCCGGTTCGCCCCGCTGGAGCTGCGGGAGAGCCAGACCCTGCGGCTGACCAGGCTCTACAAGGGCGCGGTGGTCAAGCCGGCCGTGCGCACGGTGCTGGTGCCGGCGCCCACCGAGACCGGCCGGATCGGCTCCCGACCGCTGCGCGACCGTGCGCTGCTGGCCTGGGCCGGCCAGTTGCTGGAGGCCGTCGCCGGCGACTCGGTGGCCGCCGCCGCAAGTCGGTGAGGGCCGCACCGGATAGCCCTATACCGTTCAAGCCCGGCGAGCGGATACGGTCAGCACCGTGAAGTTTCCGCGTCTTCTGGCCGGGCTCGGGCTCGTCGTGCTCACCGGCATCGCAGGTACCGCATGCACGACGCACGCCGGGGCTGCCGCGCAGGTCGGGTCGAGCACGATCGAGACCTCCACGGTGCGCGGGATCGTCGACCGCGGCTTCGAGGCCGTCTCGACCGTCCCCGCCCAGCAGGCGGCGCAGAGCCTCGACCGGCCCGAGCTGCAGCGCCGCACGCTGACCACCCTGGTGCAGCTCCAGGTGCTCGAGTCCGAGGCGGACCGCCTCGGGGTCACGCTGAGCAGCCAGGACGTCGACGCCTACTACCAGGCGTACGCCGTCCTGCAGTTCGGCAGCGTCGAGGCCTTCGAGACGCGGGCCGCCGCGGCCGGCTTCGCCAAGGAGGACGTCGGCGTGATCGTGCGCACCGGGGCGCTGGAGTCCGCCATCGGTGACAAGATCGCGCCCACCACCCTCGCCTCGGTGGCCGAAGCCCGCACGCAGTACGACAGCATCGTGGCGCAGGTCGGCGAACTTCCGCTGACCTTCGAGGCGGCCCGTCCGTACCTGCAGCGCTTCCTGGCCACCGACCAGCGTGCCGTCAAGCTCCGCCCGCTGCTGACCGAGGCCGCCGACCGGGAGCACGTCTCGATCAACCCGCGCTTCGGCTCGTGGGACGACAAGCAGTTCGCCGTGGTCTCCGCCCCCGGGACGATCGCCACGACGGCCGCGCCGGAGTCCGCGCTCGACCTGACACTGGGCTCCTGACCGGCGTGACCACCCGCATCACCCTGGTCTCGACCAGCGCCCGGGTGGCCCCCGGCCTGCTCACCGCCGCCGCCTGGGACGTGCTCCGCTCGGCCCGGGTCTGGACGGCGAGCCCGGAGCATCCCCAGGCCGCGGCGCTGCGCGAGGCCGGCGTCGACGTCTCGGTGCTGCGCCCCGCTCCGCCGTCCGAACCCGGCGCGGGGCTGCCGGCCGAGGCCGGTGTGGTGCCGTCAAGCCGGGCGGAGGCTGATCCGGTCGCCGAGCTGCGGGCGGTGGCCGGGCCGGGCACCCATGTCGCGTGGCTGCTCGACCCGGTCTCGCCGACAGCCGCCGACCGCGCGCTGCGCGCCGCCCTCACCGACCAGGACCACTCGGCGGAGCCGGGGGCCGTCGTCGAACTGCTCGTCGCCACCCGCGAGCTGCCCGGGTCGGCGCTGCTCGACGCGGTCGCGGTCATGGACCGGCTGCGCTCGCCCGGCGGCTGCCCCTGGGACGCCGAGCAGAACCACGTCTCGCTGGCCCCCTACCTGCTCGAGGAGGCCTACGAGGCCTACCAGGCCATCGAGGACGGGGACCTCGCGGAGCTGCGCGAGGAGCTGGGCGACGTCCTGATGCAGGTGCTCTTCCACGCGCGGGTCGCCGCCGAGTCCGGCGGGGCGGGCTGGGACGTCGACGACGTCGCGGCCGGGCTGACCGCCAAACTGATCCGCCGCCACCCGCACGTGTTCGGTGACGTCGCCGTCTCCGGCGCGGACGACGTCGTCACCAACTGGGATGCGATCAAGGCCCAGGAGAAGGGCCGGAAGTCGGTGACGGAGGGCGTGCCGCTCTCCGCGCCGGCGCTCTTCCTGGCCGCCAAGCTGCTACGGCGGGCCGCGAAGCTCGGGCTCCCGCCGGAGCTGGCCCTTCCCCGCCACCCGGCCGGCAGCGGCGCCGGGGCGGCCGGGGCCGGCCTGCCCGGCCTGCCCGGCCTCGTCGCGGAGCTGGCCCGGGAGGTCGGGACTGCCGGCCCCGGAGATCGGGCGTCCGCCGGTCAGGGTGACGGTCCTGGCGCCGAGGCGGGCACCACCGCCGAGGAGCGGGTCGGGGACCTGCTGTTCGCCGCGGTCGTGCTGGCCGGGGAGCAGGGGGTCGACCCGGAGACCGCGCTGCGCGCACGGGCCCGGCTGTTCCGGGACACGCTGGCCCGGGCCGAGCACGCCGCCCTCGCCCGCGGCGAGGAGCCCGGTGGGCTGGCCGCCGACAGCTGGCGAGACCTGTGGGCAGCCGCGAGCCTTCCCCCGCTGGAGCGGGGCGCCGCGGGCGGGCCGGTGCGCGAGGCCTGACCGAGCGTCGAGGAACTACGCAGGCCAGATACCGCCGTCCGGCGATGCGTGGCGGATGGGTGAGTCCTGGCTGTCACTCAACCGCCGCGGTTCCTCAGCGCCGTGCATACAGGCCTGGTAGGCATGAATATTTTCCACCTCCGGCCTTCTCCGGGATTCCCGGTGCTCCGCCGCGCACCCCTGCCTCCCGGTGACACGACCCCCCGAGCCTCGGCCGCGTCCCGCGTCCCGCGTCCCGCGTCCCGCAGGTGATCATGGTGTTCCGCGGTGCCGCCGTCATGGTTGACAGTCGATCTAGGAAACGTTGGTGGTGTGGAGGCGGTGGGCCTTCATCCTCTGGATCGGCTGACTGGTGGTCCGCCGACGCCGACGCGTCGCCAGCCCGCATCGCCACGTGTATCCAGCCGAGAGACTCAGCATCAACCTGACCCGGTTTTCGCGATCTTTGGAAGACGGCGATCATGTCTGAGAAACACCTCTTTGGCATCCTCGGCGAGCTGGTGGCTACCTCGCGCCTGGTAGTGGACCGTCCGGCCGGAAGCAGGCATCCACGAGTGCCGCAGGCCGTGTATCCCGTCGACTACGGCTACCTGGAAGGCACCGTGGCTGCGGACAGTGACGGTGTGGATGTCTTCTGTGGTAGCGCCGCCTGCACTGGCGTCGTGGGGTTCTTCGTGACGGCAGATCCCGTCAAACGCGATGTGGAGATCAAGGTGCTGATCGACTGCACCGCCGACGAGATCGAAGGTGTGCGACGTCTGCTGGACGATGTCTTGGAGATCGGCGGCATGCTCGTGCTGCGGTCCACGGAGACCGACTGAGGACCGCCGAAACACCTGTCTGACGGGATGAGCCCGGGTCGCAGAGACCGCGCCACGACAAGGCCGAGCAGGATCGCCGTCAACCATCACCTGGGACGTCAGTGGCAAGCATCTACCGGGACAGGACAACAGCCGCGCCCGACCAGCCCCGCCGAATTACCCGGCCTTGCGTCTAGCCTCGGAGCATGGTTGGAACCCCCAGACAGGTGGTCGCCGACGTCCAGCGGATCGCGCGGCGGCGCAACGCCCCGATCGTGCTCGAGCTCGACCTGACGTCCGATCCGGTCGAGGGCGTGCCCACGGACCCGCTGACGGCGGCGGTCTCGCACCGGCGGACCGGCCTGCGGGAGATCGTCGACGGGCTGCGCCGAGCGGCTCGGGACGAGCGCGCGAGCGTCGTCGTGGCGCACGTCGCCGCCTGCGGGATGCCGCTGGCGCGGGTGCAGGAGATCCGGGACGCCGTCGCCGAGTTCCGGGCCTCCGGCGGGGCCGCCTACGCCTACGCGGACACCTTCGGCGAGTTCGGCGGCGGCACCGTCGCCTACTACCTGGCCTGCGCGTTCGACGAGATCTGGCTCGCGCCGCCCGGTGACCTGGGCCTGACCGGCGTCGCGATGGAGACCCCGTTCGTGCGCGACGCGCTCGACCGGCTCGGTGTCACCGTTGAGATCGGTCAGCGCCACGAGTACAAGAACGCGGTGAACACGCTGGTGGAGCGGGACTTCACCCCCGCCCACCGGGAGGCGCTGGCCCGCATCGTCGACTCCAGCGCCGAGCAGATCGTCGCCGGGATCGCGCAGAGCCGGGGCCTGTCGGCCGACCAGGTCCGGCGCATGATCGACATCGCGCCGCTGGCCGGCCACGTGGCGCTCTCCGCCGGCCTCGTCGACCGCATCGGCTACCGCGACGAGATCTACGAGTACGCCCGGGAGCGAGCCCGCGCGCTGGCCGGCCGGGACCCGGGCGATGACGCCGGGGAGACGGTCGAACCGGTTCTGAGGTACGTCTCCGCCTACCGGCGGGCGGCCGTCCGCAAGGCCGAGTCGCCGGTGCGCCGCGCCGGGTCGTTCGCCTCGTCGCTGCCGGCGACGATCTTCCTGCGCGAGTCCGGCCGTTCCCGCACGGGAACGGCCGGTGGTCCCGGGGACGAGAGACCGGCCGGCGCGGCGGGCCCGTCGCGGGCGGGCGCGGACGTGGTGCCGCCGGAGATCGATCCGCACACGTCGGTGGTGGCGCTCGTGCACGGCACCGGGCCGGTGGTCCTCGGCGGAGCCACGATGCCCTTCTCGGGGCCGGTGTTGGCCGCCGACGCCGTCACGGCAGCGTTCCGCGCCGCCGCACGTGATCCTTCTGTGGCCGCCGCGGTCTTTCGGGTGGAGAGCCCTGGAGGCTCCTATGTGGCCTCGGACGTGGTCCGTCGGGAGATCGAACGGTTCCGATCCACAGGCCGTCCAGTAGTGGTCTCGATGGGCTCGGTGGCCGCGTCGGGCGGGTACTTCGTCGCGCTCGCGGGGGACGTGATCGTCGCGAACCCGGGAACGCTGACCGGGTCCATCGGTGTCTTCGGCGGCAAGCAGGTCGTGCGCGACCTGTTCGACAAGGTCGGCATCGGCTTCGGCGCCGTCGCCGCCGGTGAGAACGCGCTGATGATGTCCCCACGCCAGCCGTTCACCCAGGCCGAGCGGGCGAAGCTGGACGAGTTCCTCGACCGCGTCTACGCCGACTTCGTGGACAAGGTCGCCCAGGCCCGCCGCATGTCGCACGGCGACGCCCACGAGCTCGCCCGCGGCCGGGTCTGGACGGGCGCCGACGCCCACCGTCACGGCCTGGTGGACGAGCTGGGCGGGCTGGCCCACGCGATCGACCTCGCCTGGGCCCGGGCCGGCCTGCCGGCGGGGGAGACGCCCAGGGTGCGGCTCACGCCGAAGCCGTCGGTGTTCGACCGGCTGCGCGCGCCGAAGTCCAGCGAGGAGCCGGCCGCGGCGTCCGCGCTGGCACCCGGGCTGGGCGCCGGGCTCGCCGGCCTCGGGCTGCGCGGCGCGCTGCTCGTCGGCGAGCGGCTCCTGGGGGCTGGCCTGGCCCGGGCGGGCCTGCCGGGTGCCGGCCCCCTGGTGATGCCGCCGGTCGGCGAGATCCGTTAGTCCCGCGGGGCCCGGCCGGGCAGAACGCGCGCTGGTTGCGCGACCCCGGAGCATGATCAGGGTGTCACGATGGTGGCGGGACGTCCCCGCGTGGCGCGACCGGGAGGCGACGCGGTGGCGCGCGGGCGGCGGTAGTCTCGCACCGACCGGTTCGTCCGGACGGCGCCGCTCGTCCCCGTGCCCCGGGTCCGCGCCCGCCGGGCTGCCGCGGCGGATCCCCGGTGCCCGTCCGTCCGCCAGCGGTCGTTTCTGTCCGCCAGCAGATGTCTGTCCGCCAGCAGATGCCGTCCCGCGCCGGTGCCCCGGTCGCGTCTCCATCGAAAGGTCGTGCCCGTGCCGTCCATCGAGGCTGTCGGAGCCCGTGAGATCCTCGACTCCCGAGGCAACCCCACCGTCGAGGTCGAGGTCGTCCTGGAGGACGGCACCCTCGGTCGCGCCGCTGTCCCGAGCGGTGCCAGCACCGGTGCCTTCGAGGCCGTGGAGCTGCGCGACGGCGGTGACCGCTACGGCGGCAGGGGCGTCACGAAGGCCGTCGAGGCGGTCATCGGCCGGATCGGTCCCGCCATCATGGAGCTGGAGGCCACCGAGCAGCGTCTGCTCGACGCGACCCTGATCGACCTGGACGGCACGCCCGGCAAGTCCGCCCTCGGCGCGAACGCGCTGCTCGGGGTCAGCCTCGCCGTCGCCAAGGCCGCCGCGGCCTCCAGCGGCCTGCCGCTGTTCCGGTACCTGGGCGGCCCGAGCGCCCACCTGCTGCCGGTGCCGATGATGAACATCCTCAACGGCGGGGCACACGCCGACACCAACGTCGACATCCAGGAGTTCATGATCGCGCCGATCGGCGCGGGCACGTTCGCGGAGTCGCTGCGCTGGGGTGCCGAGATCTACCAGGCGCTCAAGAGCGTGCTCAAGGGCCGTGGCCTGGCCACCGGCGTCGGCGACGAGGGTGGCTTCGCCCCGAGCCTGCCGACGAACCGGGAGGCGCTCGACCTGATCGCCGAGGCGATCGACAAGGCCGGCTTCGGGCTCGGCGACGACATCGCGCTGGCGCTCGACGTTGCCTCCACCGAGTTCTTCGCCGACGGCTCCTACACCTTCGAGGGCAGCGGCCGGTCGGCCGAGCAGATGATCGACTACTACGCGGACCTGGTCGACTCCTACCCGATCGTCTCCATCGAGGACCCGCTCGCCGAGGACGACTGGGCCGGCTGGACGAGCATCACCACCCGGCTCGGTGCCCGCGTACAGCTCGTCGGCGACGACCTGTTCGTCACCAACCCGGAGCGGCTGGCCCGCGGCATCGCCGAGGGGGCGGCGAACGCGCTGCTGGTGAAGGTGAACCAGATCGGCACCCTGACCGAGACCCTGGACGCGGTGAACCTCGCGCACCGCAGCGGCTATCGCTGCATGATGTCGCACCGCTCCGGCGAGACCGAGGACACCACGATCGCCGACCTGGCCGTGGCCGTCGACTGTGGCCAGATCAAGACCGGCGCCCCGGCGCGCAGCGAGCGGGTGGCGAAGTACAACCAGCTGCTGCGCATCGAGGAGGAGCTGGACGACGCCGCCCGGTACGCGGGAGCCGGCGCGTTCCCGCGGCGGACGACCACCGGCTGAGCCGACCATGCCCGTCCGGCGTACCGCGCTGACGACGAGGGCCACGCTGCTGGCCGTCGTCATCTGCGTCCTGGTGTTGACCCTGGCCTATCCGTTGCGGCTGTACCTGCAGCAGCAGGCGAAGATCTCCGAGCTCACGCGGGCGAACGCGCAGCGCCAGACCAGGGTCGACGACCTGCGCGCGGAGGTGGCCCGTTACGACGACCCCTTGTGGGTGGCGGACGAGGCGCGCCGCCGGCTGCACTTCGTCCTGCCCGGGGAGAAGTCGTACCTGATGCCCACCGCGCCGCATCCGACGGCGGAGCCCGGAGCGGACGCGGCCGGTGGCTCCGGCGACCAGTCCTGGTACGGCCGGCTGTGGTCACAGCTGGACGAACCGCCGGCTACTCCGACTCCGGCGCCGCCCTCGTGAGCGGCGGCGTGGGCGGTGTAGACGGTGCGGATGGTGTACACGGTGCGGGCGCTGTAGACGGCGCCGGCTGGACGGACGGTGCGGGCGGTGAGCTCGCCGTCGTGCGCCGCCAGCTCGGCCGTCCGCCGCGGGCCGTGCTCGACGTCGCGCACCGCTGTTCGTGCGGGCTGCCGGACGTCGTGGAGACAGCCCCGCGGCTCGAGGACGGCACGCCGTTCCCGACGCTGTTCTACCTGACCTGCCCGCGGGCGGCGGCGGCGATCTCGCGGCTGGAGGGCTCCGGCCTCATGCGGGAGATGACCGCGCGGCTGGGGACCGATCCCGGGCTCGCCGCCGCCTACCGCGCCGCCCACCGCGACTACCTGGCGCGCCGCGACGCCCACGGAACCCTGCCCGGGAACCCGAGCGCCGGTGGGATGCCCGACCGGGTCAAGTGCCTGCACGTGCTGGTCGCCCACAGCCTGGCCGCCGGCCCGGGAGTCAACCCGTTCGGTGACGAGGCTCTCGCTCAGCTCGCCGACTGGGGGGCCCGCGGGCCGTGCGTCGAGCCGGACGGCGCATCCTGTGCGGGGGAACCGGGGGGCTCGCGCGGCCATGCGGCACGCGTCGGCCAGGGACGAGAGGAGACCGCCGGATGACCCGCGTGGCCGCGATCGACTGTGGCACCAACTCCATCCGACTGCTCGTGGCCGAGCTCGACGAGGGGGCGGCCGGCTCCGGTGGGCGGCTGCGCGAGCTGACCCGCCGGATGGAGATCGTCCGGCTCGGCGCCGGCGTCGACCGCACCGGTGAGCTGGCGCCCGAGGCGCTGGCCCGGACGTTCACCGCGCTGCGCGACTACTCCGACGAGATCACCCGGCTCGGCGCGACCCGCGTCCGGATGGTCGCCACCAGCGCCACCCGGGACGCGCGCAACCGTGCCGAGCTGGTGGACGGCGTCCGCGCGATCCTGGGTGTCGACCCCGAGGTGATCAGCGGTGGCGAGGAGGCTGCGCTCTCCTTTGCCGGCGCGATCGGCGATCTCGACGGGGTCGCGACTCCGATCCTGCTGGCCGACATCGGCGGCGGCTCGACCGAGCTGGTGCTCGGCGGCGCCGAGGGCGTGCGGGAGTCGATTTCGGTCAACGTGGGCTGCGTCCGCATGGCGGAACGCCACCTGCACTCCGATCCGCCGGCACCGGAGCAGATCGCCGCGATCGTCGCCGACGTCCACGCGGCGTTCGACCTGGCCGAGCGCACCGTGCCCATCACCACCGCCGCCACCCTGGTCGGTGTCGCCGGGACGGTGACCACCGTCGCGGCACTGGCGGCCGACCTGCCCACCTACGATCCCGACCGCATCCACCTGATGGTCACCTCGGCCGCCGACGTGGCCGCCGTCACCGCGAGCCTGCTCGGGATGACCCACGCCCAGCGCGCCGCGCTGCCGGTGATGCACCCCGGGCGGGTGGACGTCATCGCCGCCGGCGCACTGGTGCTGCGGACCCTCATGGAGCGGTCCGGAACCTCCATGGTGATCGCGAGCGAGCGGGACATCCTCGACGGCATCGCACTCTCGCTGGGCGGAGTGGTCGAGTCCGGGGCTCGGTGAATCTGCCGGGCTCGGGCTGGCCCGGAGACCCGGCCGTCCCGGGCACGCCCGTCGCCCGTTCCGGGCCGGAGGTGGCGACCCTCGCCGGGACGGCGCCGGACTGCGACGAGCTTGACGCGCGGATTTCGGTCTGCCGGGCCTGCCCGCGGCTGGTCGAATGGCGCGAGGAGGTGGCCGCTGTCCGCCGGGCCGCGTTCGCCGACCAACCCTACTGGGGACGGCCGGTGCCGTCGTTCGGGCCGGCCGACGCGCGGACGTTGATTGTCGGCCTCGCCCCGGCCGCGCACGGCGGCAACCGGACAGGCCGGATCTTCACCGGCGACCGCAGCGGGGACTGGCTGTTCGCCGCGCTGCACCGGGCCGGCCTGGCCGCCCTCGGGACCTCCGTCTCCGCCGGCGACGGCCAGCGGATGACCGGCGCGCGCGTGGTCGCCGTCGTCCGGTGCGCGCCGCCGGCGAACAAGCCCACCCCCACCGAGCGGGACACCTGCCGGCCCTGGCTGGTCCGGGAGCTCGAACTGCTGCGACCGGCCCTGCGGTCGATCGTCGTGCTGGGCGGATTCGCCTGGTCCGCGCTGTGGCCGGCGCTCGCGCGGGCCGGCTATCCGACGCCGGCGCGGCGCGTTCCGTTCGGCCACGGCGTCACGGCGGACGCGGGTCCGGTGCGGGTCCTCGGGTGCTACCACCCGAGCCAGCAGAACACGTTCACCGGCCGGCTGACCGAGCCGATGCTCGACGCCGTCCTCGCCGCCGCCGTGGCCGATCCGGTGGCCCAGGAGGGCTGATGGCGGCATCGTGGCCCCGCGGAGCTGATGGTGGTCCCGCGAGCTGACGGTGGTCCCGCGCGCCGGCTCCGGGAGGCTCCGGCGTGCAATCGTCCGGCGCCCGGCTCGCTCCGGTGACGTCCCGGGCCGCCCGGACGGGAGCCCGGGTCGTCCTCGGTGGGGCGCGTTGCGTGGGGCCGCGAATCGCCGCGCGGCCAGGTGACCGAAACCACGGTGAAGGTCGAGTCTTGCGGAAACGTCCATTACCGTATCCGGTGGGAGCACGACTTCCCGTATGCGGGGACAGTGGGCCAGATCACGCCGCGACCGCCTATCGGACTAACGGACGGGTCGTGCGGCGAAGGCTCGGTGTGGTCTTCGAGGCTTGGCGTGTCTGCCCGTGGCAGCCGCATTTTTCCTCGTCGAGAAGGTGGTTCACCGCGGATCTCATTGTCTGCGGGGATACCGACCGGCGAACCCGCCGGCCGTCGTGGTGGGCCGGGTCGGGCCGTCCGGCCCGGGAGTGGCGTCCGGCGGTGGTCGCGCGGCCCCCTTCGCCCAGGACGGGTGGCCCCGGGTCCAGGTCGCTCGTGATGTCGCTTTGCGCTTCCGATCCCATGCGGAAGGTGTCCTTCAGGTGCCTGTTGGGATGCCACTGTGTAGCCAGCGTCACCCCGGAACGGCGGACCGCGCAGGCACCGGTGGGCGGCCCGGCGGAGACGCCGGGGGAGGGCCGGCGACCCGGAGACGGCCGGCCGGGTCGGGGCCGCCGGGCCTGGTCCGCGCGTCCGCGGGCCGTCCTCGACGGAGCCGGAGCCGAGACCGCCTTCCCGGTGCCCGCTGAATGGCCTTTGAAATAGGTCCGCCGTCCCCGGCCGGTGTCGGCAGAACAATATCGAGGGCATGCCGGAGGATTCTGCTCGGCACTGGTACCGGATTCCGATTGGCGCCGTGAGCGCCGGTGGGGCCGTTCACGCGGCTGCCGTGGGTGCGGATTCCCTCGCCGCATCGCTGATAACGACTCGAATCGTTTGGGACGGTGCCGCCGGGCCGCGCCGGCGCCCGGCGCGCGACGTCTTTCGCGCCCGGGTGGGCGCTTTGTCGCACCACCTAGCCGGCCGGCTGGTTCGCCCGGCGGGTCGGACCGGTCCGACCCGCCGCTGCCGCACCGGAGGGCCCTCCTCGAACACGCCCCGCTGTCATCCTCGCCGCCGGGCCCGGCGGCGGCGCTCGCGCTCGGCACGGAGTCGCCGGGCCGGCGGTGGACAGGTCGCACGCCGCAACCGACGCTCGGGCGGCCTCCGCGGCCGCGGTCGCCTGGCGGGATCGACCGCCACGACTGGGATTGCCGGCCCGCCGGTCGGCCGGGACAGCGGGTGCCGGTGGGCGGCCTGCCGGCGGGAACGCGTGGCGCCGGACCGCCGGGCACCAGCCTGGCTCCGGCCCGGCCCCGGTGGGCGGAGTGTCGTCCGTCCGTGGGCGGGGGGCGGAAGGACCGGGACATTCGGTATTCTTGATC
>NZ_UBIZ01000460.1:0-600 GCF_900465275.1 Parafrankia sp. Ea1.12
GCGGTGACCTGCGCGTTTACCCGCCGGACAGGGCCCGCCTCGGGCAGGCTGGATGGTCATGGTGTGGTCGCTGCTCTACGCCCTGACACGCAACGCTCTCGGACTGATGTTGCTCCGCGTGCGTGGCGACACCGCGAAAGACGTGGAGCTCCTCGTCCTGCGACATCAGGTGGCGGTGCTGCGCCGGCAGGTGAACCGCCCGGCCCTGGAACCGAAGGATCGGGTAATCCTCGCAGCCCTGTCCCGGCTGCTACCCCGAGCCCGCTGGAGTTCGCTCTTCGTCACCCCCGCCACCGTGCTGCGCTGGCACCGGGAACTCCTCGCACGAAAATGGACCTACCCTCGCAAGACCCCTGGGCGGCCCCCGATCCGCCGGGAGATCCGCGATCTGGTCCTGCGCCTCGCCCAGGAGAACCCGACCTGGGGCCACCGCCGGATCCAAGGAGAACTGATCGGGCTGGGTTACCCGGTCGGAGTCGCCACCGTCTGGCGGATCCCGCACCGCGCCGGCGTCGACCCCGCACCCCGCCGGGCCGACACCTCCTGGCGCACGTTCCTGCGCGCCCAGGCCTCCGGCCTGCTGGCCTGCGACTTCTTCAC